>SLFH01000090.1 GCA_007124345.1 Phycisphaerales bacterium
CCCGAGGCGACGCCCATCGCGGCGGTGTAGGCCAGCTTGTTCTCGTCGCCGACGATGAAGTTGCCGAACTCGTACTTGCCCGAGACGGGCTCGACGCGGACTGGCTTGCGCACCGGGGGCGTCGTCTTCTCCGGCGCAATGCGCCTGCGTGTCGCCCGTTCGACCACACGCGAAGCCTCGAACGCGTCGCGGTCGACCACCAAGCGGAACGACTGCGGCGCCGGGCGGCCGACATCGCGAAGCACTTCGCGCAGCACGCCCGAGTACCGGCGCTCGATCTGCCCGGCCAGGAAGTTGGAAGGCACGGTCACCCGCAGCTCGCGCGGCTCGATCGAGAGCTCCGCCATCTGCGAGAAATACCGACGGCAGGGTTCTTCGCCGATCTTCTCGGCCAGGCGGCGGACCACCCTGCCGAGGATCTCTGCCCGCGAGGGGCCGTCTGTATCTACCGAGAGCGGTCGAGCGCTCGGCGGGCGGTTGTCGCTCGTGCGACCGGGCGCAGCGCGTCCCGTCCTTCCGTTCTGGTCGTTGCCCGTGGTCATCGTCTGCACGACAACCGGGGACGCGACCGTCTCGGCTGCGATTGTCTTCTTTGCGGCTTTGAACCCGCTGTACACGCCGTGATGCCTTGCCTCCTGAGCGGTCACAGTTGTACCACCTCCATCCATGAAATCCGCACGGACGGACCGGTCCAGCTCGGCGCGCACTGACGGCGCACGGAACGATGATCCGATCCGGATGGCCCACGAGTCCTTCACATCGGATTTGGTCACGACGCGACGCCCACCTGGCGTGCTACCGACCCTCGGCTCTGCTCCGTGCCTTGGGGCGACGCATCGTTCTCCCGCGATCCGCTCGGCCGATCCCTGGCCGATCGCGGTAACTTAGGCGATCCGGCTTCGTCGCGAAACCGAATTGAATCCTTCTCGCGTTTGTTCACGCGCAGAAACCGCTGGAAAATCAAGGGTTTAGGCCGCGTGAAAAAATCTTGTCCACCCGGGCCGCGCGCTGATCGAACAATCCGTGGATAACCCGGTGCACAACCCGCGCCCCAAGCCCTCAGCCTCCCGCCGGGCCCTTCCGAACCAGCGCCACACGCTCTGCGAAGGGCGAAAACCCCAGCGAGCGGTAAAGCGACAGGGCCGGCTCGTTGCGGCGGTCGACGGCGCAGGTGATCTCGGCGACACCCGCCTCCGACGCTTTGGCGAACGCGTGGTCGAGCATCCGACGCGCGAGCCCGAGACCCCTGACCCCCGGATCGAGGCCGAGGTAGACCAGCTCCATCGAGGGCGTGTCGCTGTTGGCCGAGAGCAGGGCGCACCCGACCGGCTCCTCCCCGCGCATCAGGAGCCACCAGTGCGACGGGTCGAAGCGGCCCGCCCCCTCGTGCGAGTCGAGGATGTTGGGGGTGGAGCGCAGGCCGCAGAGCTCCGGACAGTCCAAAGTCTCCCGGTAGGTCCTGTCGAGTGCCGTGATGAGCAGGCGGCGCCGGTGGTCCTGGCCGTAGGCGGAGGCGGGGACGCAGCGGAGGCCCTCCGGCCAGCGGGTGTCCGGCTCGGGGAGCGGGGAGAGGGGCGCCTGCAGGTAGAGCAGGTGCCCGACAAAGAGGAATCCCGCGTCGGCGAAGGCGTCGATCGACCAGCGCTCGGTCGGCTCTGGAAGGGTCTGGAAGAGCTCGGGGCTGTGGTGGGCCTTGCCGGCGAAGCCCTCGCAGGCCGCGGCGATCGAGGCGGCCCGCTCGGCCCTGGCGGGGGCGCCAGAGCCGTTGGCGGGGGAGAGGAACATGGTGACTGTCGAGCCTCGGCCCGGGACGGCGAGGCAGACCTCGCGGACGGGGCCGTCTGGGGCGAAGACGCCCCACATCAGGGAGGCGTCGATCCCGTGGCGTTCGGCGTTGCGGAGAAATCTGGAGGCGGCGGCCCTGCTGTCGGGCCCTGTGGCGCCGACGAGGCGTGCGGCGGCGTCGAGCCGACGCGACGGGGGGATCCAATCGGCCTGGGGTGGCTCCGGTTTGGAACCGGGGGCCTGTGAGGGGCGCACAATGGTCAACGGAATCCCTCCGCCCGGGGTGTCGTCCGGGGCGGAGCGTTGACGCACCGGCCCCATTCACTAGACTAGCCCTCCCGCCGCGGGGCCGGGATGCCCACATGGAGTTTCCGAAATGAATCAATGCATGACCAGCAGGTGGACCCCATCGTTTCTGGGCAGGGCCCTGGCGGCGTTTGCGATCGTGTTCTCGGGCGCAGCGATGCTCGGGGCGGCCCCCCAGCCGAGCGTCCTGGCACGCTCGTGGGACCTGGACTTCCGGCCCGGCGAGCTGCGGGTGATCACCCTCACCGGCGAGGGCGGGGCGGATAAGCACTACTACTACATGACCTTCCTGGTCACGAACCTGACCGGGGAGGAGCGGTTTTTCGCCCCGATCTTCGAGCTGACGACCGACCGGGGCGAGATCATGCTCGCCGGGCGGGGCGTCTCCCGACAGGTGACCCAGGAGATCCTCGAGCGTCTGCGGAACCCGCTCTTGGAGCAGCAGTTCCAGCTTATCGGTCCCTTGCAGGAGGGCGAGGAGTTCGGACGCGAGGGGCTGCTGATCTGGCCGGTCGGGCGTCAAGACATCAACGAGGTGAGTGTCTACGCGATCGGTCTGAGCGGGGAGAGCCAGACGATCCGGACGCGCGACGCCGAGACGGGGGAGATCAAGGAGATCGTGCTCCGCAAGACGATGATGCTCCGCCACGACCTGCCGGGCGAGCTGGCGGATGAGCGTGCGTCGCGGGTGGCGGGCAAGACGCTGCCCCGGACCGAGCAGCGTTGGATTCTCCGCCAGCAGGCGGCTAGCCTTGAGGCCGCCGAAAACGCCGCGACCGAGCGGGGTGATCGGCAAGAAGATAGAAACCAGACGCGGGACAGCGGCGAGACCGCCCGGTAGATCCGGCGGGCCGCCCCCCAGAGGAACGGTGCGACATGGCGCATAAAAAGGGCCAGGGCTCTTCCAAAAACGGACGCGACAGCAACCCGCAGTATCGCGGGATCAAGCTCTATGGCGGTCAGGCGGCCAAGGCCGGCTCGGTGATCGTGCGTCAGTGCGGGACGAAGATCCATCCGGGCTTCATGGTCCGCAAGGGCAAGGACGACACGCTGTTCGCGATCGCCGAGGGCAAGGTGGTCTACCAGGGCCGCAAGGTCCACATCGACCCGGCCGACCCCGAGACGCCGCGTCCGTTCCAGCTCCGCAAGCTGGTCGAGTCGACCTCGAACAACTGATAGCCGCCGCGGCTACGGTGCGATGAACGCAAGAACCAGACCGGCCCCCGCGGGCCGGTCTTTTGCTGCGCTGATTGGTTGTGGGCTGGAGGGCCCGTCGCGGGTGTTCGTCCGGGCGAGACGCCCGGGGTGCCGGCTCGGCCGCGAACCGCACTGTTTCCCCGAACTTGGCTCGGCGAGCCGGGCCACCCGGAGCAAATCGGTCAGCAGCCCTGCTCGAAGAGGGTCAGGTAGTCGAAGAAGTCGTCGGCGTCGATCACGCCGTCGTTGTTGATGTCGGCTCTCGGGTCTCCTGCCGCGAAGAACTGGAGGAAGAGGAAAAAGTCGTCGGCGTCGACAACGCCGTCGTTGTTGAGGTCGGCGGGGCAGGCGGGGACTTCTGCGAGGAACATGCCCATCGAGCTGTCGGTGAACTCCGCGTGGAAGAGCACGAGCGGGCCGTTGACATCGAGCAGTTCGACGGCGCTGACCTGGCGGACATCGCCGGGGGCGACTTCGAAGGCGTCGTTGACGCCGATGATCCGCG
This sequence comes from Phycisphaerales bacterium, assembly GCA_007124345.1. Classification (GTDB taxonomy): domain Bacteria; phylum Planctomycetota; class Phycisphaerae; order Phycisphaerales; family UBA1924; genus SLFH01. Next base: position 3,794 of record SLFH01000090.1, read on the forward strand.
TGGTCGCGTCGGGCGTGGCGTGGAAGATCGTGATCAGGCTGTTGCTCCCGACGCGGTAGGTCGCGGCGGCCGAGGTCGCGTCGAGTGAATGGAAGAATGGAGATGTGGGCGAAGCGCTTGTGCCCGGGGCGAGCCCGAGTGTGCCGCCCATTACATCGAAGAGCACCCGCAGCTCGCCGCCGGGCGAGCGGTGCGCGGTGATGACACCGTCGCCGGGGGTGAAGAGGATCGAGCCGTCGTCGGCGAACTGGATCGAGTGCTGGATGAATGAACTGCCGGTCGGCGAGTACTCCGCATCGCGGAAGTTGCTGAAAGTGAGCGTATCGCTCCGCCTGGCGATCACTTCGCGCGATTGGGTGTCTGGGTTGACCACGATCAAGGCATTGAGGCTCTCGACGCCGTCGATCGTCATTCGTCCGGAGAGGAGGACATCTCCCGAGGCGTTGGTGCGGACGAGCGGGCGTGTGTTGGTGGCGAGCCTGACGCCGCTCAGATCGGTATCGGATCTGGCGATGACATCGGTCTCGCCGTCGCGGACGCGCAGCACGCCCGCGTGTGTCGCCGGCTCGCCCGGGATTGTGTACTGAAAGTCGAAGGCCGCGCCGCCGTCGGAGGCGATGTGCGAGTTGAGGGTGAGGCCGAACGCGTCGGTCGAGAACGAAATGATGTTTGGCGATCGCGTTTCGGCGCCGACGCCGGGGATGGAGTCGCCGTTGGTGAACAGCAGGGAGGCCTGGCCGTCGGGCGCAAACGCCCACTTGCTCAATTCGGTCAGGCCGGGCGCGATCCGGAGCACGCCGCCCGAGATGGTGTGCCCCGAATCGTTGCGGATAATGCCGAGAA
>SLFH01000305.1 GCA_007124345.1 Phycisphaerales bacterium
CGGTGGTCCCATCCTCGCTCGCCCGCCAGATCGGAAGCGTGCAGGCGCAGCAGCTCAGCTCGCTCGGCCTGCAGCCCGAAGCGGTCGAGACGATCCACATGGTCGTCTCGCCCGACCCGGCGCAGCCCGTGCGGGTGGTCCGGGTCATCAAACGCTGACGCCGCTGCGGCCACCCTAAACTTCGGCCCCGTGGCCGAACGCCCCAATCCATCCCAGCCCGCATCCTCGCCGCCCTCGCGGCTGCCTTCACCCTTGGGCCTGACCCGCGCGGGGTTTGTCGAGGCGTGCCGCGGCGCGGGCGTCGGGTCCGGGCGGGCCGACGCGATGTACCGGGCGGTCTACGCGGGGAAGGCGGAGGGCGGTCCGGATGGATGGGTGGAGGCTTGGACCCCGGCCCCGCCGTCGCGCGTGCTTGAGTCGGAGAGTCCCGAGGGCGTGGTCCGCAAGTTCCTGCTCCCCGTGCCAGGGCCCGAGCGGTCGGGCGGGCGCGAGCTGCCCGAACAACTCGAAACCGAATCGGTCGTCATCCCCATGCGCGGGCGTCACGCCACGACCCACACGCTCTGCGTCTCGTCGCAGGTCGGCTGCGCGATGGGCTGCGGCTTCTGCGAGACGGCGCAGATGGGGCTCATCCGCTCGCTTTCGCCCGCCGAGATCGTGGCGCAGTGGTGGGCCGCGACGCATTTCCTCAACGCGACGATCAAGAACATCGTCTTCATGGGCATGGGCGAGCCCTTGGACAACCCCGAAGGCGTCATCGGCGCGATCGAGACGCTGACCGACCGGCGCGGCGCCGCCATCGCCATGAAGAACATCACCGTCTCGACGGTCGGGCGCATCGACGGCCTGCTCGCCCTGCGCGAACGCGTGGTCACCGACGGGTGGAAGCGGCTGAATCTTGCTGTGTCGATCAACGCGCCCAACGACGAGATCCGCGATTCGATCATGCCGATCAACCGGGCGATGCCGCTGGGCGAGCTCGTGCGCGTGCTGGAGGCGTGGCCGCTGCGTCCGTCGGGCGCGATCTGCGCCGAGTATGTGCTGATCCCGGGCGTGAACGACCGGCCTGAGCACGCCGACGAACTGGCGGGCCTGCTCAAGAACATCCGCTGCTGCGTGAACGTGATCCCGTACAACCCGCGCCGCAACTCGCCCTGGCCGGCCCCCGAGGAGGCGTCGGTCGACGCCTTCCTCGCGAGGCTGGAGACCCGGGGCCAGTTCTGCAAGCGGCGCAGGACCAAGGGGCGCGACAGCATGGCGGCCTGCGGCCAGCTCGGCAACGAGCAGATCCGCGGGCGCAGGCTCGTCCAGGTCGGACTGCAGTAGAGCCCACGGCAACCGACAGCCGCCTGTGGACAACTTGGTTGGCAACCTGTCTCTCGACAGGCGACCGCTCGCGTTTGTGCGCAAACCCGCGGTGCTCGGGCCTTTCCGCCGCGTTCGAAGGTCCTCTTCGGGCGACCGGGGCGGGGCGGGGCAGTACGATCGCGGCCCGGGCGAATGCCGCCCCATAGAGAACAACGAACAAGGACTGCCCCGCATGCCCTTTCTTGGTGGACAGGTCGGTTTCTGCCGTCTCAGAGCGTCGCTCCCCACGGCCGCAACGCTCCAGCGCGAGCACCTGGACAAGTGCGCCGAGCACACCATCGCCACGAACCCGACCGACGCGGGCGAACGACCCGGCGAGGTCGAGTTCGGCTGGACCGGGGGCGAGCACATCGAGGACAACCAGTTCTCGCTCGACAAGAACGCCTGGCTCGACGGGCAGCTCGCCCACCTGGGCGTCCGCGTCGACACCAACAAGGTCCCCGCCGAAGTGGCCCGGGCGATCCGCGCCCGCGAGGCCGGGTCGCTCAAGGACGCGATGCCCGGGATGCGCGAGAGCAAGAAGCTCGTGCGCGAGGCGGTCGATCGCGCGATCGACGACGAGCGGGCGACGGGCAAGCACAAGCGGAGCAAGATGGTCCCGCTGCTGTGGGACTTGCCGCGGAAGGTGGTGCTGTGCGCGACCGGGGCGCAGGCGTTCACCGAGCGCCTGGCCAACCACTGGCGCGTCTCGTTCGGCGCGGGGCTGTCGCAGATGAGCTCCGGCGCCCTCGCGGCCGACTACTACGCCTCCAAGGGCCTCGATCGGCGCTTCGAGGACATGCGTCCCAGCCGCTTCGTCGATCCGCCCGCGGGGCGTTCGCCGGGCGAGGACGCGATCGACCCCGACCGGCCGGAGGTCCCGTGGGCGAGCGTCGAGCCGGCGGACTTCCTGGGCAACGAGTTCCTGCTCTGGGTCTGGCGGCGATGCGAGACCGGGGGCGGCCGGTTCGAGGTCACCGACGAATCGGGGGCCCAGACCGAGGTCGCGATCGCCATGGACCGCCTGCTGGAGATGGAGTGCGCCTGGGGCTTTACCGGCAAGCAGACCCTGACCTCGACCGAGGAAGGGATCGCCCCGGTCCGTATGCCCGAGGCGGCAAGGGCGCTGCAGGTCGGCAAGTGGCCCAGGCGGGCGGGGCTGATCCTCGCCGAGCACGACCGCCAGTACACGCTGAGCTTCCAGGCCGACCGCTGGCTGGTCTCGGGCGTCACCCTGCCGCGACCGACCGAGGAAGAAGAAGCGACGATGACCGAGGCGGGCGACCGCCTCGAAGCCCGCCTCGCGATGATCCGGCGGCTGGACGAACTGCTGCTGGCGATGTTCCGGGAGTTCCTGGCGATGCGGGCCTCGGACGCGTGGCCGGGCGAGCGAGAGCGGATCAGCGCATGGATCCGCGAGCGGGCGGGTGCAGAAAAACAGCGACGCGCTGTCGCGCCCGCCGAGCCGGTGGAGGTCCACCTGCCCGAGGACGCGCATGACGCGTCGCTGGCCTCGTGACTGGTTGTTGTGGCGGGCGGTTGGCGCCCGCTGGTCCGCTCAGGCGACCTTGGCGGGGGTGAACCCGGCGCAGCCGCTGATGGGCGTGACCTTCAGGTTCAGGCCCGCGTGCTGCGGGTGGCCGCAGTCTTCGACGAGGTCCTCGGGGGCCTTGCCGCTGACACGGATCTGCACGAGCTTGGGGTCTTGCGGGTGGTCTTCGCCGAAGTGGGCGCACTTGCCGCACTGGCCGTCGGTGATCTGCATCATGGTGGACCTCCTTGCGAAATCCGTGGCGATTCGGTCTGCGCCGCTACACATACAGTTTCGCACCGAAGCGGTCGCGAGTTTGCGAGATTCGGTCTCAGTTGCAAATTGAGACAGAGGCGCAATTGCATAACAACGCGTCGGCGCGGGGCCGACACGTGGCAGACGCGTTTGCGTCCGGGAAAATCGGGGCAGAGCGTGTGCTCGGTCAGTGTGAGGAGATCGTTTCGACCGTTGCGTCGGCTTCGATTTCCGCTTCGTCCGCGGGCCGTTGCTGGTGCTCGATCAGGGCGTCGAGCAGGGCGAGTGCGTACTGACGGCCGATAGCCTGCAGTTCCTCGCTGGTGCGTCCGGAGCGTGGGGCGAACTCGGGGGTGTACGCCTCGCGCAGGCCGAGCCTGTCGTCGCGGGCGAAGTAGATGCGGGCCATGCCCGGGTGCCCGTCGGAGGGGCGGGGGCCGATGCCGGTGCGGGCCTCCAGCGCCTGCATGAAGGGGGTCTGGGCGAAGGCTTCGAGCGTGAAGACGAAGTCGTTGCCCTGGTTGGAGATGCCGTGGAAGTCGAAGAGGATGTCCGCGCGACCGCCGGTGTCGGTGAGGATCGCCTGGCGGAGCTTGCGGAGGTTGGTGAAGGTTTCTGGCTGATGCCAGTGGCGGTTCATGTCCTCGGTCGGAACCTCGTGGCTGTTGCGGAAGCGCCCGCCGTAACGCCCGTCGGGGTCGACCAGCGGGTAGACGAAGAACTCGGCGAGGGATCGGAGGCGTGCGGCCTCGGGCTCGTCTGAGACGAGGAACTTCAGGAAGCCCTCCAGGGCGTGGTTGCCGACGGTCTCGCTGGAGTGGACACCGCTGATGACGACGATCGTCTGGCGTTCGGCGCCTTCGGCCGGTCCCTCGTCGTCAGCGAGGCGGAAGCCGTAGAGGGGCAGTTGCGGGATCTCGCGTCCGAACTCGTCTGTGCCGCCGAGCGACTTGCCGACGATCAGGCGCTCGTCGGAGGAGGGGGTCGGCGAGACAAAGCGGGTGCGGTTGAGCTCTTCGACAAGGCCGCTCGCTCGGGAGACTGGGTAGGTGACCGACCAAGCGACCTCGACCTCGTCTGCGGCGAAGGGGCGGTCGTTGGCGAAGATGTAGAGGTCGTTGTCGCGGTCGACGTCGCCACGATCGAAGAACCGCCACTCGCTGTTGGGATCGGTGGGGTTCTCGCGGTACAGGAAGCGGTGGCCCCGGAGCGAGCCGAGGAAGCCCGAAGCGGTGACGCGGAACTCGGGCGTGCGTCCCTCGACGCCGCTGATCCGGAAGTTCACCCAGCGGAAGCGGTTGGCGTAGCGGTGGATGGTCCAGGTCGCCCTCGGGGCGACGTGGATGACATCGCCATCGATGGTGGTCGCCTCGATGTCCAGAGCGCCGCCGTCGAAGGACTCGCTCAGGGTGTACTGGGCGTGTGCGTGGGGCGCGAGCGTCAGCACGAGGGCGAAGAGCGCGGCCGACAGCAGAGAACGGAACTTCATC
>SLFH01000212.1 GCA_007124345.1 Phycisphaerales bacterium
AGAAGCGCCGGGGCTCAGCGCGCATCGGCGCCGGCCCGGGTCTCTTCTTCTTCGTGGTCCTGCCCGGCGTCGTCGGGGGCATCGGCGTCTTCGGCGGCGACCGCCTCAGCCTCTTCCTCGGCCCGCTCGGGGAATCTCGTGCGCTCCATTTCGAGGATCCAGTCCTCGATGTGCGCCCGCCGGTAAAGGTCCACGCGGATCGTCTTGCCCCCCGCCTGGGGGTGGTCGTCGCGGACCTCAAGATCCACATAAAACTTGCGCCAAAGCCGCTTGTCGACATCCGCCAGGTCGTCGGGCGTCAGCTCCAGCCCGTCGGGGAAGATCAGCCGCTGCCGGTCCGGATCCCACTTGTACACCTTGCTCCGGACCATCACGATCCGCCCGACGCAGTAGATCGCCAGCACCATCGCGATCGCGAGCATGATCCACTGCACCGGGATGTCGAAACTGCTCAGACGCTTGGGCGGGTTGCTCGTCCCGAACCGGGCCTGCAGCTCGCTCAGCCTTTCCTGCGGCTCAACACCCGCGTAGCTCGTCCGCTCCGGGTCCAGCCGCCCCACCACTCCGAGGGACCGGAGCCACTCCTTCCGGGCCGCCTCGGACTCGGTCAGGGTGACGCCCGTGTCGCGCCGGTCGCGGAGGCGTTCGAGTTCCGTCCTGGGATCGGTGACCGCGACATCGTCGGCGCGGAGCGTCCGGCCGACGGCCGAGGCGCGGGTCTCAAGGTAGGCCCGCTCCATGTACTCGGCGTACTCCATCCCCCGATTGGGGTAGGCGATCGTCGCGTCGTACAGGCACCAGAGGCTGAACCCGACGAGGACGGCGACGATGATGCTGATCTTCAGCCGCCATCCGGGGCGCAGGGTCGTGGTTTGCAGTTCCGCCATAGGGGGAGAGCTCCAGCGGTTGTTCGGTCGGGCGGGGTCGAGGGTTCGCCCAAGAGGCGGTCCTGATGAGGCTATCGGCGTCGGTGCGGCAGATCTTCGACGCTGTCGAGCGTTGCGGCCCACCACCAGTCGAGCAGCACCCGCCCCCCCGGTCTTGAAAGAAAGCCCGAGAACCCGCCCCGGCTGACCTCGCGGATCGGGATGCGAGGGGCGCGGAGCTCACCGCGGGAGGCCATCGTGAGCCATTCGGAGTGCATCTTGCGGTACTGGGCGCCGCGTCCCTGCCAGAAACCCCAGCTCGGTCGTGCCCATCGCATCGGGGGGATTGTACCGGGGCGGGGCGATCCGGCCGCACGCGAGTCGGGACGAATTCTGCTCCCGATCCGGCCCGGGAGGGGATGACAGCGGGGGCGTGGCGGCTTATTGTGTGAGCCTGTCCGGTACGGCGTTGCCCGCCGGGCGACATCGCGGGCCTGTAGCTCAGCTGGTTAGAGCGCACCCCTGATAAGGGTGAGGTCGACAGTTCGAATCTGTCCAGGCCCATTTTCCTTGAGCGTCCCGCGTGCGAATGTCGCGTATGAGGTTCGGCAAGGCCGACGCCGCGCAACCCGCCCCGTAGACTCGACGCACAGCGGCGGTGTCAACCGGGAGGCGTGGGTTGTCTGAGGGCACGACCACTAACACCAAGAAAAAGAGCTTCGCGAGCGACTTTCGCAAGTTCTTCGGGCGCGGGCTGGCGATCCTGCTGCCCTCGATCCTCACGCTCTGGATCCTCTGGACGCTCTTCCGCTTCGTGTACCAGAATGTCGGCGAGCCGATCAACGCGGGCATCCGGCTGGTGATCATCGAGGTGGTGCCCAAGGTCGCCGGGGCGGGCGAGGCGGCGCCCGACGGGACGCGACGCATCCGCGTGCCCGACTGGTATGTCGTCCGAGAGTCCCAGATCGTCAACTACCTCCGCCACCAGCGCCAGCGGGGCGCCAACATCCCGCTCGAGGGCGAGCCCGGGTACGCCATGGCGTTCGACCGGGGGCGCAGCGAGCTGCGGCGCGAGCAGTTCGGCGACTGGTGGAACAGCCACTGGTACCTGGAGGCGGCGGGACTGATCGTCGCGATCGGCCTGATCTACCTGGTCGGCCTGCTCCTTGGGAACCTGCTGGGACGGAAAATCTACAACACGCTGGAACGCTGGCTGGCGAAGATCCCCGGCTTCAAGCAGGTCTACCCGCATGTCAAGCAGGTCGTCGATCTGATCATGGGCGAGCGGGCGATGGCCTTCAACAAGGCCGTGCTCGTGCAGTACCCCCGCAAGGGGATCTGGACGGTCGGGCTGCTGACGGGCGACTCGCTCAAGACCGTCGCCCAGGAAGCGGGCGGGCCGGTGGTCTCGGTCTTCATCCCGTCGACACCGACGCCCTTCACCGGGTTCACGATCAACGTGCCCAAGGACGAGGCGATCGACCTGCCGATCACGATCGACCAGGCGATCCGGTTCATCATCACCGCCGGCGTGCTGAACCAGATGGGCGACACGCCGGGCAAGGGCCTGCCCGGGAAGGGGCTTCCCGGCGTGGAGACGCCGCAGAAGAAGCCGCTCAGCCAGATCCTGCCCGACGCGATGCCCGGGACGAAGCCGGGCACGATGCCCGAACAGAACCCCGGGCCGGACGCAACCCCGGGCGACGCCGAGCGCCGCAAGGACGACTAGAGCGCGCGGGCGGGCCGGGCTCCTCCGAGGCATCGGACGGTCGGAAGCGGGGCGTAGAGGGGTCGCGCCGGCGTCGGAGACCGCTATGATGGGTCTTGACCCCGACGCCGGGAGGCGGAGGGGAGAACATCGGGAGTGAGTATGCGAATCGATGTTGTTGGGCGGCAGATCGAGATCACCGACGCGATCCGTGAGTACGCTGAGAAGAAGTGCGAGAAGCTGACGCGTTTCTTCGATCAGATCCAGCAGATCACGGTGACGGTCGAGTCGACCGAGCACAAGTCCGGGCGTGAGTTCGATGTGGAGTTTCTGGTCGATGTCGAACATCACCCGAGCTTCGTCGCCCGGGCCGAGGACGGGGACCTGTACGCGGGGATCGACCGCGCACAGGAGAAGGCGGTCCGCCAACTGACCGACTTCAAGGAGAAGCTGAAGACGGGCAACCGCTGACCCATCCGGGTTTGGCGGCCCCCGCCGGAGCATCGCGCGGATGAAGCTGACCGAAATTGTCGTCACCGAAGCCATCGTCACCCAGCTGCAGGCGGGAGAGCGCGACGACGCCATCTCCGAGCTGATTGACGCCCTCGTCAAGTCCGGCGCCGTCCCCGATGGCGCGCGGGACACCCTCGTCCAGCGGGTGCTGGAGCGGGAGTCGAAGGGCTCGACGGGCTTCGGCAAGGGCGTTGCCGTCCCGCATGTGCGCCACAAGGAGGCGACACGGGTCGCGGCGGCGATCGGCCTGAGCGAGCAGGGCATCGATTTCAACGCCCTGGACCGCCAGCCGGTCTACTCCGTCTTCCTTCTGGTCAGCCCCGAGGACAGCCCGGACGATCACCTCCAGGCGATGGAGGTCATCTTCCACAACCTGGGCAAGCAGACCTTCCGGCGCTTCCTCCGCCAGGCACGCAGCGTCGAGGATGTCACCACCCTGCTCGACGAGGCAGACACCCAGCAGCTCGCGGGCTGATCCCCTCTCAGGGCCCCGAACCCGGGCTCGACGGGCGGTCCCCGCCCGAAGCCAGGACGCTATCGATGCGCACGAGCGTGCAGGTCTCCATCGTCAACCGCCTCGGCCTGCACGCCAGGCCGGCAATGGCTTTGGTCGACCTCGCCAACGGGCACAAGTGCGACGTGACCATCGTCAAGAGCGATCAGAAGGTCAACGGCAAGTCGATCATGGAGGTCATGATGCTCGCGGCGACCAAGGGCACCTGCCTCGAGATCATCTGCGACGGGGACGACGCCCAAGAGTGCTGCGACAAGCTCAAGGCGTTGATCGAGCGGGGCTTCGACGAAGAGTGACCGCTCCCCCCGACGCCTATACGCGGGGCGTGGGGGCGAGCAGCGGGATCAGCACCTCGACAAAAACCAGGAAACCCAGGGCCAAGGCGATCATGCCCAGCAGGATCTGGGCGGCCATCACCAGCACCTCGACGGGGTACCGGCGCATGTCGCGCGTGCGGACGGCCTTGTACGCGACCGCGGTCAGCAGCGCCAGGGGGAGCAGGAGCAGGTACCACTGGCGGTGGAGGTTCACCGGGTCGACGAACGGGGTGTAGGCCGCCACGAAGGGGCCGAGGAAGGTCGCGAGGTTCATAGGTCGCCCCCCGCGTCGCCGGTTCTGACCGAGTCGAGCACGCCGGATCGCTTCGGCGCGTCCTTGGGCTTGGCGCCCCGCTGCGGCGATCTCCCCGGGGGGAGGAGGGCGTCGAGGATGGCGATGAAGTTGAGCATGCCCGCGATGAGGCAGTAGAGGACGCCGATCTCGTTGACCTTGCCGACCGACCGCCTGATGGGCGGGCCCTCGCCCGGCCCGGCCGAGCGGATCGTGCCGTTGTCGAGCGTCTCGTGGGGCAGGGCGTGGCGTGTAGGTGCGTGGGAAGGACGCATCGGGTCGACGCCCTTGAACGCGGCCTGGTGGACGCGGTCGACCGCGATCGCGACGGGGCCGACGAAGACCATGCCGTAGAAGGAGAGGCGGGTCTCCGTGCGGTCGGATCGGCTGTCGACGACGGTGATGCC
>SLFH01000261.1 GCA_007124345.1 Phycisphaerales bacterium
GCGAGCGCGACGCGGGCGACGGAGACGGCGCAAACGCCTCGCAGCCGCGGACCGAGCGCGTCCGCCAGGCGGTCGGCAACGGGCGCCAGATGGCCGAGGTGCAGCGCATCGCCGAGAGCAGGGGGCTCGAACCGCAAGACATCCTCGCGGCGGTGAAGACCTTCACGCCCAGCGGCAAGCACGACGAGTACATCATGTTCTCCTCGGGCGGGCACAGCGGCCAGGTCTACGCCGTCGGGATGCCCTCGATGCGGATCCTCCGCAGCATCGCCGTCTTCACCCCCGAGTCGTGGCAGGGCTGGGGCTTCGGCGTGGGCGACGACATCCTCGATGCGGGCAACATCGGCCACCGGCAGAACCGCTGGGGCGACACGCACCACCCCGTGCTCTCGCTGACCGACGGCGACTACGACGGCGAGTATCTGTTCATCAACGACAAGATCAACGCACGCGTGGCGGTGATCGACCTCCGCGACTTCGAGACCAAGCAGATCGTCAAGAACCCGCTGACCATCAGCAACCACACGCTCTTCGCCACGCCCAATACCGAGTATGTGATCGAAGCGGCGCAGTACGGCGTGCCGTGGGGCGCGAGCTACGCGCCGATCGGCGAGTACAAGGAGACCTACAAGGGCTCGGTGATCTTCTGGAAGTTCAACCGGCGCCGCGGGCGTCTGGTTCCCTCCGAGTCCTTCGCGATCGAACTCCCGCCCTACTGGCAGGACCTCGGCGCCACCGGCAAGCTCGCCAGCGACGGGTTCATCTTCCTCAACTCGCTCAACAGCGAGCTGGCGACCGGCGGCATCCAGGACGGCAACCCGCCCTTCGAGGCGGGGGTCAGCCGCAACGCGACGGACTTCCTCCACATCATTGACTGGAAGAAGGCCGAGCGGCTGTACCGGGAGGGGAACTACGAGACGATCGAAGGCTTCCCCGTGATCTCGCTCAAGACCGCCATCGACGAGCGGATCCTCCACATCACCCCCGAGCCCAGAAGCCCCCACGGCGTCGACGTCTCGCCCACCGGCCAGTACATCGTCGTCTCGGGCAAGCTCGATCCGCATGTGACGATTTATGACATCGACAAGATCCGCCAGGCGATCGACAGCCGGCTCTTCTCCGGGCACGACGACTACGGCATCCCGATCCTGGACTTCGACAAAGTCGTCGAGGCGAGGATCGAGGTCGGCCTCGGTCCGCTGCACACGCAGTTCGGACCCGACGGCTACGCCTACACATCGCTCTTCCTCGACTCGGCGGTCGCCCGCTGGACCATGGGCGGTGCATACGGCAAGGGCACGCCCGAGCCGGACTGGACGCTCGTGCACAAGACGCCGGTGCATTACAATGTCGGGCACATCGCATCGGTCGGGGGCGACACCGTCAACCCGTTGGGCAAGTATCTTGTCGCGCTGAACAAGTGGTCGGTCGACCGGTTCTCCCCGACCGGGCCGCTTCTCCCCCAGAATTTCCAGCTCATCGACATCTCGAATCAGGGCGCGGATATGCCCGTGATCTACGACATGCCCTTCGGAATCGGAGAGCCGCACTACGCCCAGATCATCCGGGCCGACAAGCTCAAGCCGTGGAAGGTTTACCCCGAGATCGGCTGGGACCCGCACGTGCAGGCGGTCGATCCGACTGCGCCGAGGCGAGGCCAGGAGCGCGTCGAGCGTGATGGCGACACGGTCACCATCTACATGACGGTCGTCAGAAGCCACTTCAACCCCGAGCACATCACCGTGAACGAGGGCGACAGGGTGATCTGGCGTCTCACCAGCCTCGAACGCGCCGTCGATGCGACGCACGGCTTCGCGGTCCCCGGGTACAACATCTCCACAAGCCTGGAAGCCGGCGAGACAGTGACCGTCGAGTTCACGGCCGATCTGCCGGGCACCTTCCCCTTCTACTGCACCGAGTTCTGCTCGGCGCTGCACCTGGAGATGATGGGCTACTTCAAGGTCATGCCGCGCGACTGACGCGGAATGTATCTCCGTTCCCTCCCCGCGGCGCCGACCAGCGCCCGGGGGGCTTTCTCCCGACCCGAGTCTCAACCGGAACGCACTCGGAGGTTCCAGTGCTCAGATCCCTGGCCAGAAGCATCATCGGCCCGCGCGTGCCGCAGAGCGAGCTGGAGCGCAGAACGATCCGCTACGGGACGCCGGGTTTCCTGCTGCTGTGCGCCCGGGTGCTGATCCTGGTCTCGCTCTTCCTTCCGTACTGGCACATGGAGCTCTACGCCCCGCAGTACCCCGACAACCTGAAACTGAACGCGTACCTCAACAAGCTCGAAGGGGATGTGGCGGAGATCAACGCCCTGAACCACTACATCGGGATGCGCCCGCTGCAGGAGGCAGCGCAGTTCGAGCGCGCCATCGGCGTCTTCGTGCTGATCGGCTTTGTGGTACTGCTGGAGCTCGCGGCGTACATCCACACCCGCTGGGCGGCGCTGCTGGTCATTCCCACGGTCTTCTTCCCCGCGGTTTTCCTGCTGGACTTGCACCTCTGGATGAGCCACTTCGGTCAGAACCTCGACCCCGATGCGCCGCTCTCGCATTCGATCAAGCCGTTCGTGCCGCCGATCATGGGAACGGGCGTGATCGGGCAGTTTAAGACCGTCGCGAGCCCGGGGATCGGGCTGATCTTGGCGACGGCATCGTCGGTGCTGCTGGTGCTGGCGCTCTTCTTCCATCGCCGGGCCTACCTGCCGCTGGTCAAGGGCGAGATCCGGGCGGAAGGAGCGGAGCGATCATGACGCGTCCGACGCTCATCTCGGCGGGTGTGGCGCTCTTGGCGTGCAGCGCAGCGCCCTTGAACGCGGCCGAGCCCCGCTCGACCGGCGAGATCATCGCCATGATCGACGCGGCGACCGAGCACTCGACCATCCGCGTGCCCGCCGGGGTCTACCACGGGCGGCTGAGCGTGCAGAAGGCTGTGCGGCTCGAGGGCGGGGGCGAGGTCGTGATCGACGGGGGCGGGACAGGCAATGTCGTCGAACTGCTCGCGCCGGGAATCGAGTTCAGAGGGTTCACCGTCCGCGGGTCCGGCTCGCGTGTCGAGATGGAGCCGGCGGCGATCTTCGCGGGCGCCGGGCCCGTCGTCATCGAGGACTGCCGCATCGACGACGCCCTCTTCGGCATCGACCTGCGACAAGCCTCCGGCTCGATGGTCCGTGGCAACTTTGTCATGGGGCGTGACCTCGATCCCGGGCGCAGCGGCGACGGCGTCCGCCTCTGGTGGAGCCACGACTGCCTGATCGAGAACAACACCGTCGTCAACAGCCGCGACATGGTCTTCTGGTACTCCAGGAACCTGCGCATCCTCGGCAACCGCGTGAGCGGCAGCCGCTACGGCCTGCACTTCATGTACAGCCACGACACGCTCGTGGAGGACAACATCCTCACCCGGAACTCCGTCGGCGCCTACCTCATGTACAGCCAGGGGATCACCGTCAGGGGCAACAGCATGACCCGCAACCGCGGGGCGAGCGGCTACGGCATCGGGCTGAAGGACTGCGACGACATCCTCATCGAATCCAACGCTTTCCTCGCCAACCGCGTCGGCGTCTACATCGACAACAGCCCGTCCTCGACCGAGTCGTGGGGCCTGTTCGTGCAGAACACCTTCGCGTTCAACGAGATCGGGTTGCTCGCGACGCCGAACACCCACGACAATGTCTTCACCTCGAACGCCTTCATCGAGAACGAAGAGCAGGCGGGCGTGCACGGGAGGGGCGCGCTCGCTCTGAACACATTCGCCAGAGACGGCGTCGGGAACTTCTGGTCGGACTACAACGGCTTTGACCGAACGGGCGACGGTGTGGGCGACATGCCCTACGAGCCGCGCAGCCTCTTTGAGAACCTGCTCGCAAGCGAGCCGAATCTTCGCTTCTTCCTCCACAGCCCGGCCCAGCAGGCCGTCGAGTTCACCGCAAGGGCCCTGCCCGAGCTGCGGCCTCAGCCCAAGCTGATCGACCCGCACCCGCTCGTGCGCCCGCCCAAGATCGTCGCGCCCGCGGCGGAAGAGCCGTCGGAGGGACGCGGGGCGATGTTGGCCATCTCGCTCGCGCTCGTCGGGGTCGCCTCGCTCACAGCTTGGAGGCTCGGCCGAGACCCGGCCCCGATCAAAAGAGAAAGGAACCGACGATGATCAACGCCGAACGCGTCGTCAAGAAGTTCGGCAGGGTCGCGGCGGTCGACGGCGTCTCGATCTCGCTCGACGCCGGTTCGGCGCTCGCCCTCTGGGGCAGCAACGGCGCGGGCAAGACCACGCTCATCCGCTGCATGCTCGGGGTGATCCGCTTTCGGGGAAAGATCTCCGTCGACGGGATCGATGTGCGTCGGCGGGGCAAGCTCGCCCGCTCGCGCATCGGCTATGTGCCCCAAGAGCTCGCATTCCACGACGACGCGCGCCTGGCGTCTTCGATGGCGTTCTTCGCCTCGCTCCGCCGGGCCGAGCCCGGGGACGCGTCGGCGGCGCTCGAGAAGGTCGGCCTCGCCGGGCACGAGCGCAAGCGCGTCCGCGATCTGTCGGGCGGGATGAAGCAGCGCCTCGCCCTGGCGATCGCGCTTCTGGCCGACCCGCCGATCATCGTGCTCGACGAGCCGACCTCGAA
>SLFH01000391.1 GCA_007124345.1 Phycisphaerales bacterium
GTATCCACCGTCGCGATGTGCAGCAGAAGGTGTTCAACCTGCTGGGCATGAGCGACGAGGAGGCGGAGGCGAAGTTCAGCTTCCTGCTGCGGGCGTTGCGCCACGGCGCGCCGCCCCACGGCGGCGTCGCCTTCGGGCTCGACCGCCTGGTGATGCACCTGGTGGGCACCGACAACATCCGCGATGTGATCCCGTTCCCCAAGACCCACACGGGGGCGGACCTGATGGCGGGGGCGCCCAGCGGCGTCGACGAGGCGCAGCTCAAAGAGCTACACATCGCCAGCACCTGGAAGCCGCCGGCGGAGTGATCGGCGGGCTTCGGTCAGGCCGCGGTGTCTGAGGGTTTGGCCTCTGCGGCGTGGTGTTTCTCCGCCGAGGCGCGGATGCCGCGGAGCATGCCCTTGAAGACGATCCCGTGCAGGGGGAGGACGGCGTACCAGTAGGCCAGGCCGAGGAGGCCCTTGGGGCGGAACTTTGCGGCCTGTTCGAGGCTGCACCTGCCGGGGTTGTCTTTGTCCGGGGTGATGGTGAACTGGAGGACGGCCTCGCCGGGGAGGCGCATCTCGGCGTTGAGGCGGAGCCAGCGGTTGCGGTCCAGGCCGGTGACGCGCCAGAAGTCGAGGGCCTCGCCGAAGCGGACATTCTCGGGGTCTCGGCGTCCCCGCTGGAGGCCGGGCCCGCCAAGGGCGAGGTCCATGAGACCCCGGATCTTCCAGAGGATGTTGGCGGCGTACCAGCCGTGCCCGCCGCCGATGCGGCAGACGGCTTTGAAGACTTCGTCTGCCGGGGCGTCGATCGCGATGTTGCGGGTGTCGTTGAAAACGGTGCCGCCCGCCCAGTCGGGGTCGCCGGGGATGGGGCCGGCGGCCGACCACGAGGTCTCGATGTCGCGGCTCTGCCAGCGGGCCAATGCGCGCTCGATCGCCTCGCGCACCGTGATCGGGTTGTGGGGCATCAGCTTGTTGGCGTCGTCGTTGCGGCAGACGACGCGGTTTCTCAGGCCCTCGGCGAGGGGGCGGGCGATCGAGGCGGTGACGGGGGTCACGAGGCCGAGCCAGAGGCTGCTGAGGCGGGGCGTGAGTACTGGGACGCTGATGAGCAGGCGCTTGCGCAGGCCCCGGACCTCGGCCATGGTGTTGATCAACTCGCGGTAGGTGACAACATCCGGGCCGCCGATGTCGATGGTTTTGCCCCGGGTCTCGGGCGTGACGAGCGACTCGGCGAGGTAGAAGAGCACATCGCGGACGGCGATCGGCTGGCACTCTGTTCTGACCCAGAGGGGCGTGACCATGACCGGCAGGCGTTCGACGATGTAGCGGAGGATCTCGAAGGAGGCGGAGCCGGCGCCGATGATCATCGCGGCGCGGAGGACGGTGACGGGCGTCTTGCCGGAGCGCAGGACCTCTTCGACTTCGCGCCTGGAGCGGAGGTGGGGGCTGAGGTCCTCGCCCATCTCGCCGAGGCCGGCGAGGTAGATGATCTGTTGGAGGTCGGCGGCTTCTGCCGCTTGGGCTGCGTTTTCGGCGAGTTTGCGGTCGAGCTCTGAGAACCCGCCGCGGTCGGCGGCCATCGAGTGGACGAGGAAGTACGCGGCGCGGCAGCCCTCGAATGCGCGCCGGGCGTCATCCAGGCTGGAGAGATCGCCCTCGACGATCTCGACGCGGGGGTGGTGGGTCCAGGAGCGGTCTTCGAGCTTGCGGGGCGTGCGGGCGAGGCATCGCACCGCGTGGCCTCGTTCCAGCAGCATCGGGACGAGTCTGCCACCGACATAGCCCGACGCGCCGGTGACCAGAACCGGTCGATCGTCTGTGTTCAGGTCTGGGGGCTCAGAAAGCGTGTTGGTCGGGCCTTGGCCCTGACGGGCGTCCACGGTGGGGCCTCAATGTATGAGCGTTGCGGGCGGATTCCCGAAACCGGAGACGGGCATGCCTGTGAGCCGGGCGGCAGCTTGTGCCAGAGTACCGCCCGGACGATCCGGACGGTACCAGACTTTTATTCCCAGCGGTCCGCGGGCGAGAAGGGTCAGACCTCCGGCGCTGAGCAGCTTGTCGAACATCCCCCTCGCCGGGGCGCCTGTGCGAAGGAATCTCGCGAGCCCTCTGATGGAACCTCGGCTGTTGGGGTAAACACTGATTGTGACCCCGCGGCCTTCGATTCGGAAGCCGCCGCCGTGTCCGGAGGCTTTGAGCGTCCCGGTCACGGCGAACGGCGTTGTTACTTTTCCGAGGTGGATGCCTCGCGCGTGCGGATACGGAGCGTGCCGTTCAGCTTCCAGTGGGCGTGCTCGGCGTCGGCGCCGGTGCCGCTGGGGATGTGCACATCCATGTTTTCGAAATCGTAGATGATTTCGGCGTTGCGCCCCGTGAGGCGGTCGTAAAGGCTGATTGCAAGGTCGGGCCAGGTTTTGGTTTGCTCGGTCATGGCTTGGGGTTCGGGCCCCGGCGGCGCTGGATTCAGACAAACCGCATGCGGTTGTATGGGTGAACTCAACGGGCGCCGG
Organism: Phycisphaerales bacterium; assembly: GCA_007124345.1. Lineage (GTDB taxonomy): Bacteria > Planctomycetota > Phycisphaerae > Phycisphaerales > UBA1924 > SLFH01. The sequence goes on from SLFH01000391.1 coordinate 2,501, forward strand.
CGGTCTCGCCCTCGGTGACGGGCTCGCCCTTGACGAGTGTTGCGTAGAGGATGTGAACGCCGAGGAGGTGGTTGAGGACGATGTCGCCGCGGCGTTGGAGCTCGGGGTTGTCTTGGTCGCCGGTGAGGAACTTCTTGACGCGGTCGGGGTCGAAGAGGCCGGCCTCGGCGATGCGTTCCTCGGGCATCCAGCGTCCGACAAGGGCCATGGCGGCCGAGAGCTTGGTTTCGTCGGTGCGGCTGGGGGGCGCCATGAAGGCGAACTTCTCGCGCTTGTAGAGCGTCTCGGGCAGAACGGGCTGCATCGCCTCGCGGAGGACCCACTTCTCGATGCCATCGCGGATGCGGATGTTGGGCGGGATGGTGACGGCGTGCTCTGCGACATTGTGGTCGAGGAAGGCGGGGCGCGACTCCATGGAGTTGGCCATGTCGACGCGGTCGCCGCCCCAGGTGAGGATCTGGCCTTCGAGCATGGTCTTGGACCAGGTGTACTGGGCGATGTCGAGGGGGTGGCGGCCCTTGACCATCTCGGGCCGGATCGTCTCGGCGATGGCGGCGAGGGGGTCGTAGTCTTTCAGCTCGGCGGCGAGGTCGTCGGAGAGGAGGGGGCGGACCGCGTCGAGGGTCATCATCCAGGGCTGGATCCAGGAGGGGGTGAAGCCGCAGAGCTCTTCCCACGCGGGGTGGGATCGCTGCTCCTCAGAGAGGATGGCGCCTCTGAAGACGGCGTTTGCGGTCTCGACATCCTTGGCGAGCTGCTCGCCGCCCTCGGCGGAGTGGAGGAAGAAGTCGCGTTTGAAGAAGGGGTAGCCGCCGAAGAGCTCGTCGGAGCCCTCGCCGGTGATGACGACCTTGAACCCGCACTCTCGGACGCGCTTGGACATGTGCCACTTGGCGACGCTGAGGGTGTTGTAGAAGGTGCGTTCGGCGTGCCAGGCGACCTTGGCGAAGTGGTCGCCGTAGAGGTCGTGGGCGGAGAGTTCCATGACTTCCTGGTCGGCGCCGGTCATCTCGGCCATCTCTCGGGCGATGGAGGACTCGTCGTAGTCGGTATGGTCGAAGGCGATGGTGAAGGCCTTGACGGGGGACTGCTGCATGGGGGTGGCCATGCCGAGGATGGAGCAGCTGTCGATGCCGCCGGAGAGGTAGCAGCCGACGGGGACATCGGCTTCGAGCCTTGTGCGGACGGCGTCGATGAGGTTGGCCCTAACGGCCTCGATGTAGGGCTCGGGCTTGGCGTCCATGTCGTGGTCGGAGGCCTCTGGGAACTCGAGGTCCCAGTAGCGGACCTGGCGGGCGGTGAGGCGGTCGCCCTCGTGCTTGACGATGAGCATGTGCCCTGGAAGGACGGCCTGGACGCCCTTGAACGAGGTCGTGCCGGGGACCATGACCTGCATCATCTGGTGCAGGGCGGCCTTGGGATCGAGCTCGGCGGGGACGCGTGGGTGGGCGAGGACGGACTTGACCTCAGAGCCGTAGTAGAAGCCTTCGTCGGTGATTCGGTAGTAGAGCGGCTTGATGCCGAAGCGGTCGCGGACGAGGATCATGGCCTTCTCGTCGCGGTCGAAGATGGCGAATGCGAATTCGCCGCGGAGGTGCTCGACGAAAGAGAGGCCGTGCTCTTCGTAGAGGGGGAGGGCGATCTCGCTGTCGCTCTTTGTGCTGAAGCGGTGGCCCTTGAAGACGAGGTTGGCGCGGATCTGCTTGTAGTCGTAGAACTCGCCGTTGACGGTGAGGATGCGCCGGTGGTTTGGGCTGTGGATCGGCTGCTCGCCGCCTTCGAGGTCGATGATCGAGAGGCGTGTGTGGCCCATGGCGAGGCCTTCGTCGTTGTCGAGGAAGCGTCCGCTGCCGTCGGGCCCGCGGTGATGGATGCGGTCCATCATCTCGGCGAGGATTTTTTCAGCGTTATCGAGTTGTCTGTTGGGTTCCCAGTAGCCGGTGATGCCGCACACGCGTGGGCTCCTTTGTTGTGGTTGCGGTCGAGAGTCTTGGGTTCTGTCTGTCGGCGGCGGCGGATTGCGATCAGCGTCTGGCGATATCTGCGAGGCGGCCGATCCGCCCGAGGACGGCGCACAGGAGGGCCTGGCGCGAGAAGA
>SLFH01000243.1 GCA_007124345.1 Phycisphaerales bacterium
CGCACACATGAAAAGAGAGGAGCGGATTTTATTCCCCTACCTCATCGCTATGTACCGGGCTGAAAAAGACCACTATACGCTCAGCCCACCGCATTTTGGACACATTGATGATCCCATCTCCATAATGGAAGAGGAACACGACAATGAGGGTGCGCGATTCCGCCGGATCAAAGAGTTGAGTTCAGGATATTGTCCACCTCCCGGAGCCTGTCAAACATACAGAGTGACATACGCCATGCTGGAGGAGTTTGAGTCGGATTTGCACACACACATACACCTGGAGAACAACCTGATATTTCCGACCGCGAGAGAAAGTTTTAAAAATTTTGATTTTGACACTTCGGATTTAGGGAATAAAAAAAGCTAAATAAATGAAAGCTCAAAGTCCCGATAAAGCGACCGTTCTCAAGTGGAACTCTCTGATCACTCACTGGGTGGGATGGGCACTGTTTTTCTTTTTTATTGTCAGTTTATTGGGGATTGCCTTGAGGTATTACTTCATAGGAGTGGTTCCCGGCTTCAGCTTTAACGATCTCAAGCACGGGCATTCTCATGCGGCCATGCTCGGTTGGGCATTTCTAGCCGCCTCTGCAGTACTGATCATATTTTTTACTGAAAAACATCGGCGTACGGGAATTTGCAGACTGAGTCTGATATTGAATGTCATTGCTGTTTTGGGTATGAGCATCAGTTTTCCACTGGAAGGGTATGGCTTGTTCAGTATCTCTTTCAGTACTCTTCATTTGGGAGCTGCTTACCTATTTGCATTTGCGTTTTTAAGAGATTTAAGGAGAAGTGGGGAGAAGAGTTTGGCCATCAGCTTTGCCCGGTGGAGTGTCATATGGATGTGCATATCTACCATCGGCCTCTGGGCCATAGCTCCTGTTTCAGCGACTTTGGGTTGTTTACACCCCTTGTATTTTATGAGCATACAGTGGTTCCTTCACTTTCAACTCATCGGGTGGTTCACCTTTGCCGTAATTGCGGGCTTGATCAGGTACTTGGAGTTCAACGGAAAAGAAATGACCTTTAAACCCTATACTTTCCCGGTCATACAACTTTCTGTTATTCTCACTTACGCCCTCAGCGTGAACTGGAGTACCCCCTCTTCGGTTTTGTTTTACCTCAATTCCGTCGGAGTGGGACTCCAATTGTACGGGTTTTACCTCCTTCTCTCACCACTTTACGCATCCTTAAACTCCACAATCCTAACCGGACAAAAATGGATGATTTTCTTTTTAAAATTTGGAGTGGCAATGCTCGCTCTCAGAGTCCTCATTCAGTTTGCCGTTGTCGTACCTGCAGTTGCTGAAATTTCCTACACTCTCAGAATGTTTGTAGTGGCTTTCATTCATCTGATCATGATGGGCACATTCACATTTATAGCCGTGGGATTACTCGGATTGACAAAGAATTTGTCTTGTGTTAAGTTGGCAACAACGGGCTGGTTATTGTTTCTCTGTGGATTTATAATTACAGAGATACTGATGTTTGGCCAGGGGGTCATGCTGTGGTCCGGTCTCGGTTTTATTCCCTCTTTTCACCATTATATGTTTTGGTCATCGATTCTATTTCCCGTGGGATTGATCGCAATATCGGTTGCGCAGTTTGGCCCGGCAATTCTTCCCATTTGGAAAAAATTCATTTTTAAACCTTTTAAATTCAGAACGATATGAAATTACTATCATTTGCATTAACCATTTTTCTGGCTTTTTTCCTGATCGCCTGCGGTGGTGATCAGACGGAAAGGCAAACTACTCAAAGAGAGAAGCCCGCGCAAAAGGAACAAGCCCCGGATCCGCGTGGAATCGGACCCATAACTCAAGTGGAGCTGAATGATCCCCTCGACCCCAATATGGTCCGGAGAGGACGCGCCATCAGTGATGTTAAGTGCGCTACCTGTCACAAATACGATACAGAGGAGCGACTTGTGGGGCCGGGCTACCTCAATTTGACCAACAGGAGATCTCCCGAGTGGATCATGAATATGATTCTCAATGTAGATGTAATGCTTGATGAAGATCCCATTGCCCGAAAGATGCTCGAAGAGTGTCTGGTTCGAATGCCCAATCAGAACATATCTGAAGAGGAAGCCAGGGATCTGCTCGAATTCTTCAGACACATAGATGAAGAGCACGCCGGAGTAAGAGACCAGGGAGTGCTGTAATACTATATTAACCACTAAAATTATAAACAATGAAAAATTCAATTTTTATTATCGGATTATCAATCCTTTTTGCGATTGCTATTTTATCCTGCCGACCTCAGGGACCGGGAGTGTCAGCCACCGGGGATGCTGCATCCAAAGTTTACGTACCACCGGGAGAGCACGATGAATTTTACAACATCGTTTCCGGTGGATTTAATGGACAGGTCAGCGTCGTGGGCTTGCCTTCGGGCAGAACTTTTAAGATACTGCCTGTTTTTTCCGTGGATCCTGAATCGGGTTACGGTTTCTCTGAAGAAACCAAACCCATGTTGAACACCAGTCACGGTTTTGTTCCATGGGACGATCTGCACCACATTGCTATTTCAACAACCGATGGTGTTCACGACGCCCGCTGGGCTTTTGCCAATGCCAACAACACACCCAGGGTGGCCAGAATCGATCTCACCACATTCCAAACCGCTGAAATCCTGGAAATACCCAACAGTGCCGGCAACCACTCGTCACCTTTTATCACTGAAAATACCGAGTATGTTGTCGCGGGTACCCGCTTCAGCGTTCCCTACGGAGAAGATGCCGATGTGGATGTTCCCATTGCTACTTACAAAGAAAACTTCAGGGGAGCCATAACCTTTATTTCAGTGGACGATGAATCCGGTGAAATGGATATTGCTTTTCAAATCGACGCACCACCGTTTGCTTACGACCTGGCGAGGGGAGGAAAAAAGGTATCGGGTGACTGGTTCTTCTTTTCTACGTACAATACCGAACAAGCCCATACTTTGCTGGAGGTAAATGCTTCTCAAAGAGACAAGGACTTCATTATGGCGATAAACTGGAGAAAAGCAGAAGAATACGCCAGACAGGGAAGGGGAGAGATAATCAAAGCTGAATACGCCCACAATATCAGGGATAAAAACAGCCACATTACCACTTCCACTATGAAAGAAGAAGTACTGATGTTGGATCCCACTGAGTTAAAGGACATCATGTATTTCATTCCATGCCCCAAGTCCCCACACGGCTGCGATGTAAGTCCGGATGGTGAATACATTGTAGGCAGTGGAAAACTGGCAGCACTGATCCCGGTTTTTTCATTTTCAAAAATGATAGAAGCCATAGAGAACGAGGATTTTGAAGGGGATGTCAACGGCATGCCGATATTGAACTACGAATCTGTGCTTTACGGAGAGGTCCAAAGGCCCGGCCTGGGACCCTTGCATACAGAGTTTGACGGGAAGGGCAATGCCTATACGACCATGTTTGTTTCTTCGGAGGTAGTCATGTGGGACCTGGAAACGCTTGAGGTTATTGACCGTGCACCAACTTATTATTCCGTTGGTCACCTGATGATTCCCGGTGGCTGCACGGCTGAACCTCACGGCAAATATCTGGTAGCTTACAATAAAATTACCAAAGACCGATACTTACCCACGGGTCCGGAATTGTGCCACTCTGCTCAACTGTTCGATATATCCAACGGAAGGCTGGAGTTGTTACTCGACTTTCCCACCATTGGGGAACCTCATTATGCTGAAGCTTTCCCCGCCTCTCTAATCAAGGACAAGCAGGTGAGATTTTACAGAATCGAGGACAATACCCACCCCCATGCAACAAAAGGACCGGCTCAAGCCAGAGTGGAAAGGGAGGGGAATACGGTGCGTGTTTACATGACATCGATACGTTCTCACTTCCGACCCGATAATATAGAAGGTGTTTTTGTCGGAGATACAGTTTACTTTCATGTCACCAATCTCGAACAGGAATGGGATATTCCGCATGGTTTTGCTATCAAAGGAGCCAATAATGCAGAGATCCTCATTATGCCGGGAGAAACTGCAACCTTGAAATGGCTTCCGGATCGCGTTGGCATCTTCCCGTTTTACTGCACCGACTTTTGCTCCGCCTTGCACCAGGAAATGCAGGGTTACATAAGAGTTTCGCCCGCGGGAAGTGATGTGCCACTCACGTTCTCTACAGGGGAGTAAAGTTCTTTTTCAAAACAATTAACCAACCGGAGACCTGTCCCCATAAAAGCGGGGACAGGTTCCCATAAGTAAGGTTTAAATTCAGCAAAAAGTCTTTCTACCGAAGGGTTTAGCAAAAATGGAAACACATGAAAAATTTGAGCATAACCGGAAGGGTATTGATTGTTGTCTCTGCATTGGCGATGTTGTCCGCTTATTTTTTTCCTATTTGGCAAATAAAGTTGTGGGCTCCCCAGTATCCGGAAGGACTTTCAATGCAAATCTGGATCGATCACCTCACCGGGGATCTGGCAAGTATCAACAAGATGAATTTCTATATTGGGATGGCACCCATAGAGGAAGAGATGTTCCCTGAATTCAAATACCTCAAATACATTATTGGAGCCATCATCGCCATTGGTCTATTCGTTGGTTTGTGGGGGAAAAAGGCTGGAGCGC
>SLFH01000379.1 GCA_007124345.1 Phycisphaerales bacterium
AGCCAGAGTTCGGGAAGAGGGGCAAGACACGGCTCGGCGAGGCGTCAGCCCCGGACCCGCCGCCTCAGAGCCCGACGCGGCCGGCCGCTGCCCTCTCCCGGGCGAAGGCCCGGGGACTCAGACAGCTCGGGCCCGTGACTCCAACTCCCGGGCGCAGGCCCGGGATGAAGACAGGTCCTACTGCCGCTGCTGGAACCTCGGCGCCGAGGTGTACACATTGTCCTTGTTGTAGTCCTCGACGATCTCGCCCCCCGCTGTCCTTCTGCTGCCGACCCGTCCGCTCGGGCCCATCGAGTAGAAGTAGGGCCGCTGCGATGGGGTGATCCCGCCGTCGGAGTCGGCCGGGCCGTCGGGCCCGTCGCCGGTCACTTGGGCGTTGCGCCTGATGCTGCCGATCCCCCACTGCTTGTCGGCGGGGCGGCGGAGGCCTGCGAGCTCGAAAAACTCGCGGTGCTCGCTGAAGCGGATCGGCTGGCTCGCGTCGCCCGAGGCGGTGCGGGCCGGGTCGCCGTAGAGCTCGCCCTGAAAGACCGGGTGGACATAGCGGATGGGGTTGCCGAAGCCGTCGAAGACGGTCGGCATATCGGGGATGGCGTCGTCGTTCTCGTGGACGCCGATCTCGTGGGGCGTGTAGCGCCGGACGATGCGGGAGCTCAATCCCTTGAGGCTCTCGGCGGGGCGGCCCAGCGCCTCGGCCTGGAGCATAAAGAGCCCGACGGAGTTGATCATCGCCCGGTCGTTGGAACTCATGTTTCTGGCGTCGGCGACGGGGTAGATCAGCCCCGAACGCCCGGGGATCTCGACGAACGGATCGGGCGTGCGCCCGCCGAGGTCGGTGACCATGCTGTTGAGGGTCTGCTCGAGGGTGCGGAGGGTGTTGAGCGTCTGGTTCTCACGCCCGCCCCCTGTCACGAGGACGCCCGCGGTGATCACCAGGCCCATCAGGACGGTGATGATGCCCACGACCACGAGGAGCTCGACGAGCGTGAAGGCCCGTTGGACTCTCGACCCCAGCCCGCGTGTTCTGGCTGCTGACTTCGGCATGGCGGCCCTCCCGGGCTGTCTGGCTTCGATCGGTCGGGACCCGGCCGGCCCCGTCCCGCCCCTTGAGTTTAGCGACTCTTCCCGGCCGGCATGGTCCGGTACGCACGCCCCCCGCCTCGGATGCGTCGGCCAAAAGGCCCCAGAACGACGAAATACTTGCTTCCGGCGGGAAGATGGGCAAACTTGCTTTGACAGACGAGTCCGGATCGGCTACGACAAGCCTCCCGGATCATGTGTAATCGGTCCGGAGCCCGGAAGACATATGCAGGAGGTCGTGGCCATGCCCGAGAATATGGGCCAATGGAAGCCGCCCTTTAATGCGGATGAAGATGTGAAGAATATGTCGCTCGTCGAGATCGCCGAGCGGCTGGACAAGGTCACCGCCTGGATCGAGGCCGAACGCGTCGAGGAACGCGAGGCCCGCAGGGCCTACGAGGTCGTCGCCGAACGCACCCGCACGAGAATCCAGGAGATCAAGGACTACGCCTCGAACCTGATCTCCGAGCAGCACCGTCGGATGTCGAACTTCAGCGGGATGCTGGGCAGGCAGGGCGCCGCCGCTCCGCTGGCCGCCGTCACCGAGACCAAGCCCGCCCAGACGCCTCGGCGTGCGTCGACGGACGACAACGGCAAGCCCCGCACCATCGAGGACGCGATCATGGCGATCTGGGAGCTCGCCGACTACGACGAGCCCCTGACGACCGACGAGATCGCCGAGGCCCTGCCCGAGGTCGGGTACGAGTCCAAGGCCGCGTGGAAGTCGCTCAAGTCGACGGTGAACCAGGCCCTCGCCAAGCTCTGCAAGGCCGGGGAGATGGACAAGTTTCGCATCGACGGGACGCCGGTTCCCGACGACGGCAAGGCCCGCGCCCGCCGGTACATGCCCGCCCGCTGAGCCGTTTGCCAACCCCCGGCCGACGGAATTCATTGAGAACAAACAACCGGCGCCGCCCCGCTGAGGCGACGCCGGTTGTTGTTTGTTGAGCCCAAGCACTCGCTGAGGCCGGGTTGACGGCTTGGCTGACCCCTCGTCAGCGTTTGCGTGACTTGGCCCGGTCGGCCTCGCGTGCGGCCTTCGCGGCTTCGAGCTGCTCCTCGGGGCTGAGCGGCTTTTCGGCCTCGGCCTCTGGCCGGTCCTTCTCGGGAATGGGCGGCGGAGCCTGCTCGGGCAGGCCGGGGCCAGCGATGTTGGCGCCGAGGGGCGCCCCCGCGGGGATCCCGCGCTGCTGGCCGGCCGCCCGGGCCCTCGACTCGGCCTGCTGCTGTGCCTGCTCCTGGGCCTGGCGCTGCTGCATCTGCTGCTGGATCATCGCGGCGGGGCTGATGCGGGCCTTGAAGACGACATCGGTGACCCGCCCGCGGATGTTCGAGAGCATCTCGGTAAAGATGCGCGAGCCCTCCTTCTTGAAGGCGATCCGCGGGTCCTGCTGGCTGAAGGCGCGGAAGCGGATCGAGTCGTTGAGCTGGTCCATCTCGTAGAGGTGCTCACGCCAGGTGTTGTCGAAGGTCTCCAGCAGGATCGCCCGCTCGAGCTCTAGCAGCTCGGCGCGGAGGATGGACTCGACGCGGGCGCGGATCGCGTCCTCGCGACGGTCGGGCTCCAGCCAACGCATGCGGTCGGTGATCCCGACGCCGAAGCGGTCCTTGAGGTGGCGGTCCAGTTCTTCGTCGTCCTTGCACGCAAGAGCGTCGTTGATCTCCTTCTCGATGCGGTTTTCCTCGACAAACCGCCGCGAGGACTCGAGGAGCTGCTCGCGGACCTTGTTCGGCGGCGTGGTCTTGAGCTTCTCGGCGTCCATCTGGTAGCCGAAACGGGTCCTGGCCCAGTCGCACAGGCCCTGGGCCGCGTCGGCGGGGGACTGACGCATCAGCGCCATGGTCAGCTCCATGGCGTAGTCGACGGGGTACTCGATCTCGCGCTTGCGGTAGAGGGACTCGGCCTCGTCCATGACGACATCGACGGGCGTCTGATCGTCTTCCTCGATCGCTTCCTTGATGCGCTCGGGCGGGATCTTGAAGCCGAATTTGCGCTCCGACCACGCGACGAGCTGGTGCACGCCGTAGTCGGGCTGGAGGAACTCGCTCAGGCCCGAGAGGTCGGCCTCCTCGATGCGCTGGTCGGCGGCCTCGCAGAGCGTGGTGAAGAGGTGCCTGCGCTCCTCGGGACCGCCCGTGCGGAGCTCTGAGGGATCGATCTCGACGCCGTAGCGGTTGCGGGCCCAGTTGGCCAGCCCCGCCGAGTCGAAGTCGACGGAGATCTCCGAGCCCTCGATGGGGACATACTCGCCGAGTGTGATGTCGATGTTCTGGCGTGCGTCCTCGCGTGCGTCCTTGCGGATGGCCTGCTCCATCTCGCCGAGGTCTTTGCCCTTGAGTCTCTCGGGCAGGATCGAGCAGTCCAGCGCGTTCTTTGCGTATTCGGCGGCCCGCTCGGCGGGGTACATCGGGTCGAGGTACTCGTCGACGGCCTCGCTGACGGACTCCTCGACAAACTCGAAGATCAGCCCGCGGACATCACGCCCCTCGAGCACGCGCTGACGCGTCCCGTAGAAGTACTGGCGCTGGTGCTCGCGGATCTCGTCGTACTCCAGCAGCTGCTTGCGGCTGTGGAACATGTGCTCTTCGATCTTCTTCTGCGCCGCCTCGATCCTCTTGGAGAGCATGGGGCTCTCGATCGAGTCGCCCTCCTTGAGGCCCAGGCGGGGGAGGATCTTCATCATGGTCTCGCCGCCGAAACGCTGCATCAGCTCGTCTTCGAGCGAGACATAGAAGCGGCTGGAGCCCTTGTCGCCCTGGCGTCCGGAGCGTCCGCGGAGCTGGTTGTCGATGCGCCGGGCCTCGTGGCGTTCTGTGCCGATGACATGCAGCCCGCCGAGATCCTCGATATCGCTGAACCAGCGGATGTCGTGGATGAGCATGCGTCCGGTCTCGCTGATCGCCTCGCGGAGTTCGTCGTCGCCCATCGAGGCGATGGCCTTGTCTGAGAGGTAGGTCGCCTCCCTGGCCCAGTGCTCGAGCATGGCGCGTTCGAGCTGGGCTGGGTCCATCTCCTCGGCCTCGCGTTTGCGCATGTCGGCGATGACATTCGGGGCGATCTTTCGGTAGATCGCGGCCCTGAGCTCCTGCTCGGAGGCTTCGGTCGTGACGCCGCGCGGGGCGATACCCCGGCGCAGCCAGTGCTCCAGCAACTCCTCGCGGGTGAACGAACCGAGCTTGATGTCCGTGCCGCGACCGGCCATGTTGGTGGCGATCATCACGGCGCCGAGCTGGCCTGCGGCGGTGATCATCTGGCCCTCTCGCTCGTGCTGCTTGGCGTTGAGCACCTCGTGCTTGACGCCGTGCTTCTGCGTGAGCATCTGGCTGAGCATCTCGGACTTGGAGACGCTGGTGGTGCCGACGAGGATGGGCCTGCCGACATCGTGGAAGGTCTTGATCTCGTCGACAATCTGCTCCCACTTGTCCTTGGCGCGGAGGTAGACCATGTCGGGGAAGTCGCGCCTGACGACCGGCTTGTTGGTGGGGATCGAGACGACATCGAGCCCG
>SLFH01000162.1 GCA_007124345.1 Phycisphaerales bacterium
CGGAGACAACATCGATGTAGGTGTGCTCGGCGGAATGGTGTTCGGCGGCAAGTTGCGGATCGAAGACGAGAACGGCGATCGATTGTTCAACGAGGATTACGACCCAACCCCGCTCGCCGGGGTACGGCTGACGTTGCGGTTCTGACGCATCCGTCCGAACGAAGTCAGGCAAAGGAGTCAGCGTCTAAAAGGAAAGCATTGGAAGCGTCGCCGACCGACCGTGTTCCCGCACTCCCGAGGGATGCGCGATCATCCTCGGCTCGGCTTTCGTCGCTCCGAGTGCTTCTTGAGGCGGCGCTGATGCAGGCCCAATTCCCGACCCGTACCGAAGGCTGAACTCCGCCGGTTCGAGGGTGTCAATAAACAAACGGGCGACGCCCGCCGCGCAAGCGGTGGACGCCGCCAGTTGATCCACAAACCGAACGCGGCGGAAACTCTGGGCGAGCGCCGCAGGCCCGTCCGGATCAGCCATCCAGCCAGGTGATCTCGCCCGTCGCAAGGTCGTAAACCCCTCCGACGACGATCAGTTTGCCGTCCTCGACCAAGCCCGCGAGCACTGCGCTGCGCGCGGTGACCTCGTTGACCGTGTGCCGGACATTCTCGATGGTCACGCGTTCGACCAGCGCGAGGTTGCGGGAGGATCGCTCCCCCATGCCGCCGGCGGCTGCGACCGCGGGCTCGATGTTCGTCAGCGTCGAGGTCAGATTCCCGAGCTCGGCCCGGTCGATCGCCCCCTTGACCGCACCGCACGACGAGTGGCCCAGCACGACGATGACCTTCGCTCCCGCGACCGCCGTGCCAAACTCAAAGCTGCCCAGCAGATCGGTGTTCACGAAGTTGCCCGCGACGCGGCCCACGAAGATGTCCCCGATGCCCTGATCGAACACGATCTCCGGCGGCACCCGCGAGTCGAGGCAGCTCAGCACGATCGCCTTGGGGAACTGGCCACCCGCGGTCGCCTCGGCCTGCGTCAGCCACGCCTGTCTGGTGCTCTTGCCCGAGACAAACCGCTCGTTGCCGGCCTTCAGGTCCGCCAGCACTTCCGCCGGCGTCATCGACGCACGAGTCTCCGCCGTCAGCGTCTCGCTCCGAGCGGAACCGGAGGACTGACACCCGGCCAGCCCAACCAGAAGCAGACCGCCCAGGGAGCCGAGACCAACAACACTGGCAATCCGACCTTTGCGCATCAGGTTTCTCCGTGATCTGAAAGAGGCGTGCAAAACGCCCGAGCCAAGGCGGCCATCGCGCCGGTAGACAGCGGCAACCCGGACAGGAAGCGTCTGATGGCCCAGTCGGCTTCAGTAACAGTGCGAACCACGCCCTTGTTCCCGAGGAAATGGAGTCGGCGCCGGTTTCGCCATCGGCCCCGTAGCATGTGCCTCGGATCGGGTGTGGGTCAAATCCGTGCGCGTCGATCCGAGCGCAGACCCGGTATCAGGAATAGACCGGGATGTATACTTTGCCGGAAGAACGGTCAGCGTGTCCGCGGGTCAGCCCCCGGATTCTCAAAGCCCTCAACAGGGTGGGCTTTGAGGATCACAACCGGAGAAGCGTCGGCCGCATCAATCGCTTCGGTCGCACCACCACATCCTGAAAAGAACGGTTCGCCGGACCAGCCGAGCGAGAGTCGTCTCATTCGTACCGTCGAGGCCCGGCCGTCCTATTGCTCGCCCCGGCCTCGAGGTTGCGTCGCTTCATTCGCAACCGCGGGGGCGCGTCGCGCCGCAAGCAGGCGGATCAGGGCGCGCTGCTCGGGGCGGTGGGGGTGTTGGGCGTGCAGCTCTGTGATGCCGCCCAGCAGCGTGTTCGGCCCCGCCGGCTCGGCGATCAGCAGGCGGGCCTGGAGTGCGACATGCTCGCCGATCCGGACCTCGATCGGGACGCCGTAGACGATCAATTCGTCTTCCCCGAAGCGACGCCGCTCCGGGCCGAAGCCCCCCGGGGTGATGACGATCCGAACCGTCCGGTCGCCGAGGAGGAGGCTCAGAAGAGGCGGCCGGCTGATCACGGGCATCAGCGTCCTACGCATCGTCGTCAGGTCGCCGATCACCTGAGCAAACTGCTCCACCGCGATGATGCCCAGCGCCGCGTCGTCGGGCAATTGCAGCAGCGGGATCTCGTCGTGCTCGTTGGCTTCGGCAGCCCTGGTCGCGATCTCCGGCCCTAGCGCCGTCACCCACGCCGCCAGACGGAAGAGCGGATCCCCCAACAATAGGTCCGGCGGCGACTGCTCGCTCCGTTCGATCCGCCGGCCTTGCTCGTCGTACACATCGATCAGCAGCGGCACCCGTTGGCCGATGTATGAAGCAGGAAGGCTCGGCCCCCCGAGTGTCCGGCGCCATGTCTGTGCGCTGTCCGGTGCGCGATCGACTTCGTGCCGGGCGACGAGCATGTAGTGCACGCTACGACGCCCGTCGATCTCCGCGAGCACGCCGACCAGAGCGCTGTCCCCGGGCTTGAGCGAGGCGTGCGCACGATCGATGTCGAACCCGCTGAGCAGGCCCGAAGAGCCGGTGAACTCATTCGTCGAAACCGTGATCGGTCGGATCATCGCCGCCGGCATCACCGGCTGAAGGCTGCGGCAACCCGCGCCCCCGGCCAGCGTGCCGCTCAGCGCGATCAAAGCACCAAGCGCCGCCGTTCGTCGCCGGTTCCCGCTGCATCGCACTCGCCCTCGTTCCGTCGGCATGGGCACTCTCGGGCGACTCTCGTTACTCGATCGTCGCGATGACCTTCAACTCAACTGCGATCGGCGTCGGCAGGGCGCCGACCTCGACCGTCGTCCGTGTCGGGCGGTTGTCGGTGAAGTGCTCGCCGTAGACCTTGTTAAAACCCGTGAAATCACGCTTCATGTCGGTCAGGAAGCAGGTCACATCGACGATCTGGTTCCACGACGACCCGGCTTCCTCCAGCACGATGCGGATGTTCTCGAGCACCGACCGCGTCTGCACCTCGATGTCGTGGTCGACCACCTCGCCTCGCTCGTTCATCCTGACGCCGGGGATCTCTTTGCTGCCCCGCTTACGCGGGCCGAGCCCGGAGAGAAACAGCAGGTTGCCGACGCGCCGGGCGTGCGGATAAGGGCCGACGGGCTCGGGGGCCACCTCGCTGGTGTGCGTCTCTTGAGTGTCGATCGGTCGTGCCATGCGTCCATCGCTCCCTTCATCCCCGCCCCTCATGCGTCATCGAGGCCGGTTCAGGGCCCGATGCAGACATTCTTGGGTTCGGTGAAGAACTTCAAAGCCTCCTCACCTCCCTCTCGCCCCACACCGGACTGCCCCATGCCCCCGAACGGCGTCCGCAGGTCGCGGAGCATCCAGCAGTTCACCCACACGATCCCCGCCCGGATCTGTTCGCTCACACGACGCGCCCGGTTCAGGTCCCCGGTAAACAGCACCGACGCCAGGCCGTACGGCGTCGCGTTGGCCACTGCCAGAGCCTCCGACTCGTCCTCAAACGGACGCACGCTCACGACGGGGCCGAAGATCTCCTCCTGCTCAACGGCGCAGTGCGGATCCAGCCCGGCGATCACCGTCGGGGCGTAGAACCAGCCCTCGCGGCAGCGTTCCGGCAGCTCCGCCGGAGGCCCGCCGCCGACGAGCACCTCGCCGCCGAGGGCCTTGGCCTGCTCGACCGCTTGGGCGACCTTGGCGTGGTGGGGGCGGGAGACCAGCGAGCCGAAGTCTGTTGTGTCGTCGAGCGGGTCGCCGATCTTCAGCGCCTTGGCGCCGGCGATCAGACCCTCGACAAACCGGTCGTAGACAGACCGCTCCACAATCATCCGCGAACCACAGAGGCAGATCTGGCCCTGGTTGGTAAACGCCGCGCGGCACGCCGTCGCGATCGCCGCATCGACATCTGAATCCGCGAAGACCACAAACGGGTTCTTGCCGCCGAGTTCGAGGCTGACCCGCTTGAGGCGGCTTCTCGCGTGCTCGGCGATCCAGCGTCCGACGCCGGTGCTGCCGGTGAACGAGATCGTCGGCACATCGGGGTGGTTGACCAGCGCCGCGCCGGCCCGGTCGCCGAGCCCGTGGACGATGTTCAGCACGCCCGGGGGCAGGCCCGCCTCGGCCGCGAGCTCGCAGAGCAGCGCAGCGGTCGCCGGCGTCACCTCGCTGGGCTTGGCGACCACGGTGTTGCCCGTCGCCAGCGCCGGTGCGATCTTCCAGGTCAGCAGGTAGAGCGGGAGATTCCAGGGCGAGATCAGGCCCGCGACCCCGCGAGGGCGGCGAAGTGTCCAGTTGAATCCCGCCTGTCCTTCATGCAGATCGCTCCGGGTGTGCAGCACGGCCCCGGCGAAGTAGCGGAGGTTTGCCGCCGCACGCGGGATGTCCACCCGCCTCGCTAGTGAGATCGGCTTGCCGGTGTCGATCGATTCGGCCCGGGCGAGGTCTTCCAGCCGGTCCTCGATGAGGTTCGCCAGTCGTTCAATGAGGCGCGACCGTTCTTGGACGTGCGTTGCCGCCCACGCGGGGAAAGCCAGCGAGGCGGCCTTGACCGCCGCCTCGACATCTTCCGGGCCGGAGTCGGCCGCGGTCGCATAGGCGGACCCCGCCGCGGGCTCGACGACTTCC
>SLFH01000116.1 GCA_007124345.1 Phycisphaerales bacterium
CGCCATATGCATGGATCTTTGGCACTGGCGGCTTGTCCGCCAGTGTTTCTCTGTCAGGGATGTTGTACTTTCTCGAAACGACTCGTGCGCTCGCCGCGATGGGTGTGTCAAGCGCACCGACCTCGCCGAGCCGAGGTCGGTGGCACAAAACACTGCGGTGCGAGCACACTGGCGGGCGAGCCGCCAGTGCCACAGGCCTTTTTACACGCCAACCCCCCACGCCCCACGCTGGCACGCCGGTTGCGACTGATCCGTTGTCGACGCGAACGAAACGGCTGCGCGGAGGTCGAGCCGATGAATCGATGGATCAGCATCACGACGCTTGCGCTGGTTTGCGCTCTGTGCGCCGCGGCTTCTGGCGTGACGGTGCGGGATGTCTGCCGCATCGAGGGGCAGGGCGAATCGATTTTGCAGGGTCTCGGGCTAGTCACCGGCCTGCGCGGGACGGGCGACTCGGGCGAGGACCTGATTGTGGCTCGTCCTCTGGCGCGGGTGCTTGAGAACAACGGGCTGCCGGTGGGCTCGCTCGAAGAGCTGGGCAACAGCAAGTCCGTGGCACTGGTGCTGGTTTCCTGCGTGATCCCCCGCGAGGGCGCGAGGGTCGACGACCGTTTCGACATCACGGTGACGGTGCTCAACAGCGCGTCGAGCCTGGAGGGCGGGCGGCTGTACCTGTCTCCCCTGACCGGCCCCTACCCGGGCAGCCCGGTCTTTGCGATCGCCGAGGGTGATGTGGAGCTCGAATCGCTCCGGACGCCGACGCGTGGGAAGGTTCGGCGGGGGGCGAGGCTGCGCCAGTCGATCCTGCCGCCGGACATCCGGGGCGAGTTCAACCTGATCATCGAGCCTCGCTACGCGGGGCAGCAGACGGCCCGCCATGTGGCCCAGCGGATCGAGGACGAGTACCGCCTGAGCCCGGAGGGCGCGTTCGACCGCGAGTCGCGCCCGATCGCCGAGGCGGTTGACGACCGGACGGTGCGCGTGCGCGTGCCCGACGACCTCGCCGACAGCATCGCGGGGTTTATCGCGGATGTGATGACAACTGAGGTTGATCCGGCGCAGATGCGCTTGCCGGCGCGGGTGATGGTCAGCCGCTCGGCGGGGTCGATCGTGGTGACGGGGGATGTGGAGATCAGCCTTGTGGCGATCTCGCACCGGAACCTTGTGATCCGTCGTGTCGAGCCGCCGCCGGTGCCCAACGAGATGAACCCGCTGATCACCAACGAGCGTGTGGTGGGGATCGGTACGCGGGCGAGGGCGAGCGAGCGGGCGAAGCTCGACGACCTGCTCGAAGCGTTCAAGGCGCTGGATGTCCCGGTGGAAGACCAGATCACGATCGTCGAGATGCTGCACAAGGTCGGGCGTCTGCACGCTGACCTGGTTGCTGACTAAAGCTCGGAGTTCACAGACCATGCTCGGCATCGGAACAACCGGCACCAATCCACTGATGAACGACCCGACGGCGTCGCTCTCGAACGCACGCCCCCGCCCCGACGCCGACGACGGGCGTCGGTTCAGAGAACTCATGGGCCAGGGCCCGACACGGGCCGACACGCGCAAGCCCGAAGAGCAGGCCCGCGAGGCGGCCGAGCAGCTTCTGAGCGTTTCGTTCATCCAGCCGGTGCTCAAGCAGGTGCGCGAGATGAACGACGCGCCGCCGCCCTGGGGTCCGACGCAAGCGGAGAAGCAGTTCGGCCCGATGCTCGACGCGAAGCTGGCGGACCAACTGATCAAGGCGGCCCGCCTGCCGATCGTCGAGCGGCTGTCGCGTGACCTGAACCGTTCGGAGTTGCTGAACAACCTCGGGCCGCAGATGCCCGAGAAGAAGGGGTTCCGCTCATGAACGCGCCGGCGGCACGGAGCACCGATTGGGCGGATGCGATCGAGGGCTCGCTTGGGGACCTGCTGATGCTGCACGAGGCGATGCTCGAGATCACCCGTGCGCAGCGCCGGGCGATCTCGCAGGCCGATCCGCGGTCGATGCGCCCGATCCTCGACCGACAAGCCGCGCTGCTCCGCGAGATCGCCGAAGCCGAGCACCGGCGGCGCGAGGCGGTGCGTCTGGCGATCGAGTCGGACGCGGAGCTTCGGCGTGAGGACCGGGCGGGGTCGTCCCCGCCTCGGATCGAACGCCTGCTGCCCCTGATCGAGGAAGGCCGGCGCGAGCGGATCAAAGAGCTGGCAGGGCGTTTGCGAGAGACGGTGGACCTCGTGCGGCGTGAACAGTCGAGCGTGCGCACGGCGGCGGAATCACTGGCAAACCACATGCGCGGGCTGATGCAGCAGATCGGCAGAAAGCTCTCGGGGGTGGGGACCTACTCGCCGCGGGGTGAACTGGCCTCTGCACGCCCGATGCCCGCCGGGGTGGATGTGACGCGATGAGCCTAAACAGCGCCATGCACATCGGCGCTTCGGCGCTGCGGGCCAGCCAAGTCGGGCTGCAGGTGACCGGCAACAACCTGGCCAATGTCTCCACTCCCGGGTACTCGCGTCAGGTGGTCGGCCTTGCGCCGATCCAGGGGCAGAACTTCGGGGCGCCTTACATCCTCGGGCGGGGCGTGGGCGTCACGGGTGTGACTAGGCAGATCTCTGAATCATTGAACGCGCGGCTGCGGACTGGCGTCTCCGATGAATCCGCCGCCCGCGGGCAGCTCGATGTGCTCAGCCAGCTCGAAAGCGTGCTGGGCGAACTCTCGGGCAGCGACCTTTCCTCGGCGATGGACCGCTTCTTCGGCGCGTGGTCGGAGCTTGCGAACCTGACCGAATCCGGGGCGGCCGTGATCGCCAGCGGGCGCGAGCTCGCGGGCGTTTTCCACAGGATCTCAAGCGACCTGAAGACGCTGCGGGCGCAGGTGGACCGTGAGCTCGGCGTCTCGGTGACCAAGGCGCACGAGCTTGCACAGAGCATCGCCGACCTGAACCGCCAGATCGTGGCGTCGGAGGTCGGCTCGGCGAAGGCGAACGGGCTCCGGGATCAGCGCGACCAGGTGCTCAGCGAGCTGTCGCAACTGATGGATGTCTCGGTGGTCGAGCTCGGCGACGGGGCGATGGACGTGCTCGTCGGCTCGACGCCGATCGTGCTCGGCGCGTCGGCCAGGAGGCTGACCTTGGAGACTGAGACGGTCGATGGCGTGACGCGGGCGTACATCGCCGCGGGCGCAGACGGACGGGAGATCCCCATACGCTCGGGTCGCATCGGCTCGATGATGGACGCCCGCAACGGGGAGATCGACGGGGCGCTCGAGCGGATCGACACGCTGGCGGCGAGGCTGATCCACGAGGTCAACACGCTGCACGCGACGGGCTCTTCCAAGGCCGGGCTCACACAGGCGACCTCGCTGCTGGCGTTCCCGATCGGCGATAGATCGCTGCCTCTGAACAGCCCGGAGAACGCATCGATCGCGGGGCTGCCGATCAAGCCGACCAACGGCGGGTTCTACATCGAGGTGAAGGACTCGTCGGGTCAGACGACCAGGACGCGGATCAATGTCGACCTCGACGGGATCACCGGCGCCGGGGGCTCGGGCGTCGGCGACGACACGACGCTGGAGGGACTGATCGCGTCGATCGACGCGGTCGAGGGCGTGAGCGCCTCGTTCGGGCCCGACGGCAAGCTGCGGATCAACGCCGACAACGGGTTCACCTTCGGCTTCGCCGACGACACCTCGGGCGTGGTCGGGGCGCTGGGATTCAACGCGTACTTCACGGGCACCAACGCGTCGAACATGGATGTACGTGCGGATCTCTCGCGGAACCCGGGGCAGCTGAGCATCGGTCGGTCGGTGCGGGGCGAGTTTGTCGCCAACGGGACGGCGATGGAGATCGCCGGGCTGCGGGAGAAGCCGCTCGATGCGCTCGGCGGCGCCTCGCTGCGGGGCTACTGGCAGGACGGGGCGCAGAGCATCGGCGTGGCGACGCAGGCCGCGAGGTCCAACTTCCAGGCGTCGGTCACCGTCCGAGAGAGCCTGCAGGCGCAGCGTGATTCGGTCAGCGGCGTGAGC
The DNA here is from genome assembly GCA_007124345.1 of Phycisphaerales bacterium. Classification (GTDB taxonomy): domain Bacteria; phylum Planctomycetota; class Phycisphaerae; order Phycisphaerales; family UBA1924; genus SLFH01. The sequence goes on from SLFH01000116.1 coordinate 4,002, forward strand.
ATCGACGAGGAATCGATCAACCTTCTGAACTTCCAGCGTCAGTACCAGGGCGCGGCGCGGCTGATTTCCGTCGCCGACGAGCTGATGCGGACCCTGATGTCGCTGGTGTAAAGGAACGGAACCGCGATGAGCTCCTTCCCGGCGGGGATCACCCGCGTGCCCAACTTGATGCTTTCGCAGCTGACGGTCGGCCGCCTCGGGCGGACGGGCGTCGAGATGGCGCGTGTGCAGGAGCAGCTGGCGACTGGGCTGCGGGTCAACCGCCCGAGCGACGACGCGGTCGGCTCGGCGATCATCGCCGAGCTCAACGCGCGTCTGGGCCGGGCCGAGCAGACGAAAAGAAACCTCCAGCACGCCGACTCGGCGCTGGCCGAGGCCGACTCCGCCCTGAACGAGGCGTACGAGCTCCTCCTCCAGGCCAAAAGTATCGCCGGCGACCAGATCAACTTCCCCAGCACCGCCGACGAGCGTGCCGCCCAGGCGAGGATCATCGATTCGATCATCACCGGACTGGTGCATGTCGGCAACCGGCGGGGCGTGGCGGGGCACATCTTCGGGGGCTCGAACCCGACCTC
>SLFH01000216.1 GCA_007124345.1 Phycisphaerales bacterium
AGTTCGCCCTGCTCAACGCCGAGCACGCGACTTGGTCCTCGCAGCTCGCGACCGACGGGGGGACCCCCCTGCGCGACCCCGACCCCGAAGAGCTCGCCTCGGCGATGCGGATCGATCCCTCCCGGACGGTTTTTCACGACGGGCGCTGGGTGCGCCCGGATCGCGCCGAGCCGGAGCAGGATCCCAGCCCCTGAGCCGTCGCGGGGCGTGCCGGGCCAATAGACTCCCGCCCAACCCAACGCGCTGACAACACAGGAGGCGTCCACATGGCGGAAGCGACCGAAGGCACGACGGAATCCACGGGCAAGCCGGTTGTCTCGTTCGATGAATTCGCGCGGCTCGACCTGCGTGTGGCGAAGATCACCGTCGCCGAGCCCCACCCCAACGCCGACCGACTGCTCCGCCTCCAGCTCGACGACGGGTCCGGCGAGGCCCGCCAGATCTGCGCGGGGATCAAGGGCCACTACGAGCCGGGCGAGCTTGTCGGCAGGTTGATCGTGATCGTGGCGAACCTCGCGCCCCGGAAGATCCGGGGCGAGGAGTCGCGCGGGATGCTGCTGGCTGCCAGCGACGCCGCCAAGGGCGAGGCGGAGCGGAGCGTGATCCTGCTCAGCCCGATGAGCGAAATCGCGCCGGGCGCGATCGTTTCCTGACAATCCGGGTCTGGCGCGGGTTTACCGACCGCCGCCGCGTGACCGGCGACCTCCGTCGCCCTGGGGCTGTTCGTGTTCGACGAGTCGGTCGAGGCTCTGCTCGATGCGGCGCATCTGCTCGGCGATGATCGCGTCGCGCCGATCGCGCCGGTCCTGCACCTCCGACTCCATGGCGCCGAGGCGTTCGCGGAGCCTGGACATCTCAAGGCGGGCGGACGCCTCTCGCGCATCGAACGAACGCTCCAGCGCCCGCATCACCTCGACGCGGGCCTCCTCGGCGGCGCGTTCGTCCCCGGCGCGCACGGCGGCGGCGAGCTGGCGCGTCGAACTCGCCATCGCCAAGCCGGCCGCCATCTCGCGGGCGCGGAGCGCCGCGAGCTGCGGGTCTTCTGAACGCAGATCGGTGAGCTCGCGGAATCGGGGACCGACGCGCCGAAGCAGCATCCCGAACTCGTCGGGGTCTTCGGCGCGAAGGCGACGGAGGCGCGAGGCGAGCTCGGGCGACTCCGCGGCGATCGTGTCGAGCAGCTCCGCACGCGGGTCGGTCTGGAGATTCTCGGCCGATTCCGCCCGGCGGCTTTCCATGCGGCGCAGCCGATCGCGCGGCAACACGCGGGCCTCGGATTGCACGGTCTGCGGCTGGTCCGTGCCGGCCGCTTCCCGGGCGTCGTCGTCGCCGAGGCGCTCCAGCGCGCCGTCGATGCGCGACAGCCGCTGCTGGAGCATCTCGATCCGCTGCTGGGTCTCCTCGCGCTGGCGCTGGAGCTGGGCGCGGGTGAGCTCGGGGCGCTGCTGGGCGCTCTCGGCGCCGCGCTCGCTTGCGGCGCCTTCGGGCTGCGCGAGCGCGAGGGCGGAGAAGGCCAGCGCCGCAGTGGCGAGGCCGGCCAGACCGAGCGTGCGGGCGTGGTTGCGTTTCATCACATCGACTCCAGTACGCTCAGCAGCTCGAGCGTGAACAGGTCGGCTTCGCCGTAGGACTCCAGCGCCGTTGATTCGGCGTGGAGCGCGTTCAGGCGGTTGTCCAGGGGGTCGTTGAGCATCGACTCCAGCGAGAGCCAGAGGTCCATGTCGGCAGCGACGGTGGCCATCACGGGCGTCGGTGTTCCGATCTGTTCGCCCGGGCGGACGCTGACGACCAGGGCCGCGACCCCGATGAGCAGGGCCAGGCAGGCCGCCAAGGCGCCGAGGCGCGACGCCCACGCCGGGCCGATTCGGGCGATCACCGCGGGGTGTTCGGCGCGCAGGCTCGGCGCCGAGGCCTGGGCGATGCGCGACGCCAGGCCCGGGGGCGTCGCGTCGCGTTCGAGAGCGCCGAGCGCATCGAGGCGTTCTTCCAGCGGCGTCTTCGGTTGTTCTTGCTCACGGGTCATGACGCGTGCTCCGCGTTTGGGTGTTCATCCGGTTCGCCGAGCACCTTGCGGAGCTTGGCGAGAGCCCGGTGGTGGCGGGCCAAGAGCGTGCCGAGGGGTTCCTGCAGCACCTCGGCGATCTGCTTGAAGGTCAGCCCCGCGTGGTGACGCAGGTGGACGATCTCTCTGTCGGCCTCGCTCAGGGTCCCGAGCGCCTCGCGGAGGCGGGCGAGGTCGGCGGGGCGGTCGGCGCCATCGGTTGGGCCGGGGCGTGTGTCGGCGCCCGCGTCGAGGGTGACGGGGTCGACGGGGGAGGCCTGGCGTTTGGCCTTCCGGGCGTGGTCGCGGAAGCGGTTCATCGCGATCCGGAAGAGCCAAGCCTCGAAGCGGCCCCGCTCGTCGTACCCGCCCGCCCCGAGTTTTTCCGCCATCGTCACGAACACGGCTTGGGTGATCTCCTCGGCGAGGTCGTCGTCGCGGCACCGGCTCCGCACCAGCGCAAAGACCCTGGGGGCGTACGACGCGACCACGCACCGCCACGCCCCTTCGTCGCCGCCGGCCGCTCGGGCGAGCAGCGACGGGTCATCGGGGGGCGGGGCGGGCATCGCGCTTCCAAAACTCATCGCGACCCCCGACATCTGCTGTGCACAACGCGGCCGCAGGCGTCGTATTGCCCTCCGGCGCTCGCCGGCGGTCGGGGCTGGATATCGGCCTGTACAGTCTCCAATAGAGGGTCTCCGCAGGCGTGGATCCATCCCGCCGGGTACAACACTGGGGTCGGAAGAAAGGGGAACCGACCGTTGTTCGATAAATGGTAGTAGTCGCCTGCTCCTTTGTCCGAGTCTCTTTCCGGCCCCGCCCGCGATTCCCGACGCGGGGCCCTGTGAACCGATGGATCCTGCACGCGTGGGACAGACCACTGACGAGCAACTGTTTGAACGCTACCGGGGGGGGGATACGGAAGCTTTCCGGACCCTCATCGAGCGTTACCACGACGACCTGTACAGGTTCCTGTACCGGTTGTTGGGTGATCGTGTCGCCGCGGAGGATGTCTTCCAAGAGGCGTTCCTCCAGGTGCACGTCTCGGCGCACAGTTTCGACGCATCTCGACGTTTTCGGCCCTGGCTCTTTACGATCGCGGCGAACAAAGGGAGGGACTACCTGCGTAAGAAGGGCCGGCGGCAGACGATGGATCTGTCCGCCCCGGTTTCCGGCGATGACGGGTCTCGTGGGGCCACCTTTGTGGACCTGATGAAGATCGACACCCCCTCGCCGGACGCCGGACTCGACAAGCAGGAAACCGACAGGCTCGTGCAGGCGGCTTTGGGCCGGATGAGTCCGACACTCAGGGAGATCCTTCTCTTGGCTTACTTCCAGCGGCTCAGCTACGCCCAGATCGCCGAGGATCTTGGGATCCCGCTGGGGACGGTCAAGTCGAGGCTCCACGCCGCGGTGGCGAGCTTCGCCGGTCACTTCGAGCGGGTCTCGAAAGAGGCGGGCCTCGGCCCCGGGGGCGAGGATGTGTTCAGGAGCGACAGCCGATGAGCATGGACTCAAACCACAACCCGTTCTCGGACGATGAAGCGCTCAACCCCTCTGAGTTCAATGACGAACCCGACTTCGAGGAGACGGCCCAGTCGCTGTCGCCCGAGGATCGGCGCGCGATCGACCGGCTGGTCGACTCGGGCTGGTCGCCCGACGACGGTGACCTGGGCGCTGGGAAGGTCGCGGCGCTCTTGGGCGGCCTGGACGGCGTCACCCTTCCAGAAGACAGAACACTCGTCGATGTCACCATGGTCCGCGTCGCCCGGCGTTGGGAGCTGGAGCGTCGCGAGCCTGAGTTGACCCCCGCCGACGCCGACGCGCTCGACGCGTGGGTGCTCGCCGGCTTCGACCCCGCCAAGGTGCCCGGCAGCCTGAAGCAGCGTGCCGCGGCGCACGAGCGTCTCGCGTCGATGGTGACGGCCGGCGGCAGTGCGCCCGGATTTCTGATCGATCAGACTCTGGCCCGCGTCCGCGAGGTCGACGAGGCCTTGCTGGAGCCGATCCCGATCGGCCGGAACAGGGGCGGGCGCGTCCGGTTCTGGGACTTTGTCGCGGTGGCGGCGTCGCTGGTGATCGGTGCGTCGATCCTGTGGCCGGTGATGAACGCGGTGCGTGAGGAGGGCCGTCAGACTGTCTGCGCGAACAACATGCGGGCCTCGGCTTTCGCGATGGGCTCGTACGCGGGGGCCAACCGCGACGCCCTGCCGATGGCCAGCGCCGGGCTGCCCGGACGCCTGTGGTGGAATGTCGGGAGGCCAGAGGAGTCCAACTCGGCGAACCTCTTTGAGCTCTCGCGGCAGGACTATGTCGGCCTCGACAGCTTGGCCTGCCCGGGCAACCGGATCGCCCCGACCCGCCTGACCGACCCCGCCGCCCGCGACTGGCGGAGGCTGGAGGAGGTCTCGTACAGCTACCGGATCATGTTCGGCAATGACCGGCCGCAGTGGTCGTCCCCG
>SLFH01000055.1 GCA_007124345.1 Phycisphaerales bacterium
AGATCGTCGGTGTACTCGATCGCCTCGACCTCGGTCCGGGGCGTCATGATCTCCTCGACCGTCGTCGTGCCGAACTCGACGACCGCCTCGATCATGTCGCGCGCGATATGGTCGAGCTGCCCGTCGGTGTCGTGCTCCTCGACCACGCTCAAGAGCTCGGCCTCGAGAATGTCGGTGTTCTTTGGCTTGGTGTCGCCCGCGAGGCGGCGAACGATCTCGTCGAAAAACGCCGTCACCCGCGACAGGGGCGAGCAGAGCACCGCCGTCACCCGGATCAACGGCGACCAGACCGCGATCGTCTGCACACCCGCGTGGCGCGCCACGCTCGTGGGCACCGCGATCCCCATGATCCAGAACAGCAGCGCCGCGATCAGCAGGCCGATCGCCATGTCCGCCCCGCCCACCGTCTGCCCCGGGCCGATCCCCGTCACCACGCCCACCATTCCGACGGCAAAGAGCATCGTGAAGATCGCGCGGGGCAGCGCCGCCGCCAGCGCGTGCCCCTCCGTGTCGGCGTGGATGGACATGATCATCGCCGCGGTGCGCGGCCGGCTCTCGCGCCTGCGTCCCGCCGCCTCCTCGATCGACGCACGCGCCACCTGACGCAGCGAGATGTGCAGCGCCGAAAACAGCGAAGCCGCCGCCAGCGACCCTAGCGAAACCCACAGCCAGCCCTGCGTCGAAATCATCACGCCCCACCCCCGGCCTTCGATCGCCCGGGCTGATAGACCGCCCCGACGCCGATCGCCTCCAGCACGCGGTCTTCCTCCGCGTGCATGCGCGACGACGACGACGCGTCGGTGTCGTCGTGCCCGAGGCAGTGCAGGACGCCGTGCACGATGTACAGCAAGAGCTCTCGCTCGACGTCGTGCCCGAGCTCGTCCGCCCGGCGCGACGCCTCGTCGAAACAGATCAGGAGATCAGTGTCCAGCGGCCCCTCCTCGTCGCCCCCGCCCTCTCGCAGATCGAAGGTCAGCACGTCGGTCGTGCCCGAGACGCCCGAGTACCGCTCGTGGGCCAGGGCCATCTCCTGATCAACGACGACCCGCACCCGCACCTCGCCCGAAGCGTCCAAGACGCCCAGCGCCGCCAGCGCGTGCTCGCGCAGCCACGCGATCGCGGTCCGGCCCAATCGTCCGGTCGCGTCGAAGAGATCAAGCTCGGGGTTGTCGCCCGCAGGGGCGTCGGCCCTCGCGGTCATCTTGCCCGCTCGGTCAGGGTCGGGCCGCGGCTCGGCGGGCCGACCCTTGGTCGGAGGAGGCTCAGATGAGGCGGGGCTCGCGTCGTCGTCCATCAGCTTTCCGTTCCATGGCGTCGCTCGGGCCGGAGGCCTGCGGCCTCGCTTTCCAGATAACTCCCGATCGACGCGTCGGCGGGATCGCCCCGGCAATGTAGCCGGGCGACAAACCGAACGCCGTGAGGGTATTCTCGCACCCCGCCGGCCCGGTTCCAACCCATACAGGCCGAACGCCCCAACCGGATTCGCGGACCGGTTATCCAGACCCCGCCCCCGCCCGCTCGATCCGACCCGCGGGCCCATCGCCGGAGGCGCCATGCCCCACCAGCACGCCCAGTGGCCAAACCTCCACATCTTCGACCACCCCCTCATCCTCCACAAGGTCTCCTGGCTCCGCGACCGCACCCTGAGCTACCGGCCGTTCCGTGCCCTCGTCGCCCAGGTCGCCGGTCTGATGGTCTACGAGGCGACGCGGAGCTTCCCCACCAAGGCCGTCGAGGTCGAAACGCCCTTGGAACAGACCACCGGCCGGCGCCTGGCCGGGGCGATCACCGTCGTCCCCGTCCTCCGCGCCGGGCTGGGCATGGCTGAGGGCATCCTCGAAATCATGCCCGAGGCCCGCGTCGGCCACCTGGGCATGGCCCGCGACGAAGACACCCTCGAGCCGGGCGTCTACCTCAAAAAGCTCCCCAAGGACCTCGACGCCGGCCCGGTCGTCCTCGTCGACCCCATGCTCGCCACGGGGGGCTCGGCCAGCGCCGCCCTGAAGATCCTCCGCGAGGCCGGCGCGAGCGACCTCCGCGTGCTCTGCCTCGTCGCCGCCCCAGAGGGTGTCCAGCGCCTCGGGCGCGACCACCCCGACGTCACGGTCTACGCCGCGGCTCTCGACCGCGAGCTCGACGAGCGGGGCTTCATCCGCCCGGGCCTCGGCGACGCGGGCGACCGGATGTACGGGACCGAATAGCCCAGCGCCCCGTGCACGGGCCTCGGTCCGCCCGGGCCTAACCTCGAATCAGTGCCCGACCCCACCCCGCCCGAACAAGCCGCACGCAAGGCCTACAACCTCGTCTTCGACGACGCCGAGCTCGACAACGGCGCCCTGCCCGAAGCCGCGGCAAAGAGCGTCCCACGCAACTTCTTCCTCAATGTCTTCAACGGGGGGCTGACCAAGCTCGCTGAGCAACTCGCTTCGCCCGGCCTCGTCCTGGCGTGGCTGATCGGCGCCGTCGGCGCTCCGGCCGCCTTCGCCGGGCTGTTGGTGCCCATCCGCCAGGCGGGGTCGCTGCTCCCCCAGTTGTTTGTCTCCGGCCAGATCCGGCGCCTGACGCGCCAGAAGTGGTTCTGGGTCGGCGCGGGGCTGACGCAGGCGGCCACACTCCTGCTCATGGCCCTCGCCGCCGTCACGCTGGAGGGCTCGGCGGCAGGGCTGGCGATCGTGCTGACGCTCGGGCTCTTCAGCCTCGCCAGCGGGGTCGGCTCGATCGCCTTCAAAGATGTCATGGCCAAAACCACGCGCAAAGGCCGGCGCGGATCGCTCCTGGCGGCACGCGCATCCCTCGGCGGCGCGCTCACGCTCGTTGCCGGCGTCACGCTCCGCATCGTGCTCGGGGGCGACGACGGCCCGACCGGGGTCTACGCGGCCTTGCTCATCATCGCCGCGGCGCTCTGGGTCGGCGCCGCGATGCTCTTTGCGATGATCGTGGAGCCCGAGGGCGAACGCCAGAAGCCGCGATCGGTCATCGAAGAAGTCCGCGAGGGCGGGAAGCTCGTCCGGCGCAACAGCGCCTTCCGCTGGTTCCTCGGCGCACGAGCCCTGCTCGTCTCGGTGCCGCTGATCGTCCCGTTTCTTGCGCTGTTCGCCCAGGGCCTCGTCGGGGGCGGGTCGGACCGGCTGCTGATCTTCGTGATCGCGCTGGGCCTGACCGAGGTCATCGCCAGCCCGCTGTGGGGGTGGGTCGCCGACCGCTCTGCGAAGCTCGCGATGGCGATGGGCGGGATGATGGGCGTGCTCGCGGGGGGCGGCGCGATGCTCTGCTGGATCCTCCCGACAGACGATCTGCCCGGGTGGGCGCTCATGCTCATCGCAGGCTCGTTCATCGTCGCCGCGGGCCTCGGCCAGGCCGGGGCTCGATTGGGTAGAAAGACCTACCTCGTCGACGGCGCCCCCGACGACCGTCGCCCGCTCTATGTGTCGGTCGCCAACACGATCATCGGCGTCGTCACGATCGCGGGCGCGACGCTCGGCATCCTCGCAGAAGTGCTGAGCGTGGAGGCGGTGATCGGCGTCCTGACCTTCTTCGCCTGCCTCGGCGTGCTCGCCTCGACGCTCATGCCCGAGGCCGAACGCCTCGCAGACCACTGAACCCGCACAAAGACGGCCGCATCTGTCGACACGGCCGCCCGGAGGGAGAAAGAGAGATCGTGATTCGCCGCTACTTGTTACGGCGGACGGCGAAGGTTCGTTCGGTTCAGGCCGCGAGGTTCACGGCCGTCTTGACGGCCTCTTCCATCGCTTCCTGGATCGGCTGCACATCAGAGGCGTTCAGGCCGAGCACCTCGAGCACCTGCGGATCGCAGTCCAGGGAGACCAGGTCGCCCCGGAAGCCGACGCCCAGACGCCCCGCCAGCCGGTCGGCCAGGTAGACCGTCGAGACGAGCGTCTTGGACTCCGCCGGCGTCTCCAGAGGTCTGTGGTGGTAGCCCGTCACCAGAGCGAACGGACGCGGGAAGCGCCACTTGTCGCAGAGGGCCGCGCCGAAGTCCTGGTGGTTGGCGCCGAAGACATCGTCCTCGATCTCTCGCATCTCGTTGGCCGGCTCGCCCTTGGCGTCCAGCCCGGTGCGCTTGAGCACCTCGACCAGACGGTTGCGGTCGAACTGCATCTCGACCACCAGCCCGATGTCGTGGATCAGCCCCGCGAGGTACGCCTCGTCGCCCAGGCCAAGACGCAGGCGGTCGTTGACGATCTTGCAGCCCGCGGCGACCGCCGAGCAGTGGTCCCACAGCATCTTCGCAGAGAACCCCTGCGTCAGCTCGCCGCCCCGGAAGAGCTTCACGAGGCTGGCGGCGATCGCGATGTTCTTCACCGCGTTCAGCCCGAGCATCACGATCGCGCGATTGATCGAGCCGATCTGCCCGGGCAGCCCGTAGAACGACGAGTTGACCACCTTCAGGATGCGGCTGCACAGCGCCGGGTCCTGGCTGATCACCTTGTGCAGATCCTGAGCCGTGGAACGGGGGTCCTCCACGAGCTCGATGATGCGGACGGTGATCTCGGGCAGGGTCGCGATGTGGCTGATCTCGCGGATCGCCGCTTCGACCGTCTGCTTGCGCTGTTCTGGATTCGGGCTCATCCGGGCGTCTCCCTTCGGGGTTGCTCGAAGGAGAGATCGGCCCCGGCGGGGGCCGACTTGGGCAAACAGGAGCCCCGCCGGAAAGAAACAGATTCGGACGCGACGCCCCCCACCCCGCCCGGGGGGATCGCCCCTCGCTTCCGGATCCCGAGCGCCGTTTTAGCCCGCGGTTCCCCCGGCGCCCCCGCCGGCCGCGACCACCATCCGGTAACGCTCGGCCATCGCCTCCAGCGGCGCCGGAATCACCCGCACACGCCCCACAGCCTCCATGAAATTCACATCCCCGCCCCATCGGGGCACAAGGTGCACATGCAGGTGGTCGGGCACGCCCGCGCCGGCCGCGCGACCCTGGTTCACCCCGATGTTGATCCCCTGCGGGCGGAGCGTCCGCTGCATGAGGTCGGCGGCTCTGTCCACCAACGCCCAGAGCGCCGCCCGCTGCTCTGCGCCATAGTCCAGAAGCGAGGGCCGAGCCTCGCCCAGCGCCACCAGCAGGTGCCCGTTGGCGTAGGGGAAAGCGTTGAGCAGGATCATCCCCTCGCCCGTGCGCAACACGACATGGTTCTGCACATCCCGTTCGGGGTGCTGCCAGTACTCGAGCAGGAAGCTCCCGCCCGAGGGCGTCGGCGCCGGCTTGTCGAGCGACTCGAGGTACTCAAGACGCCACGGGGCCTGCAGCGAACGGGGAGGTTCGTCGTTGGGGTTGGGTGCGCCGCCGCTCATGGTGCCCGAGTGTATTGGTGCGCCCGGCCGGGGGGCGGTCCCTATCGTCCCGACCCTGTTATCAACGACTTCGATCGAAACGCCGGCCGGGCCCGGCAAGGAGTGCTGAACATGTTCCAGTCTGTCCGTGTCGGTGGGCGCGCCAAGCCGGAGGTCCTTGTCCTGGGCAAGTTCAAGGACGAGAAGCTCGACACCACCAGCGCCAAGCACGACACCGACGGCTGGATCAAGGCCGCATCTGAACGCCCCGAGGCCACCGGCGAGGCAGGCGCCATCAGCGAGGTCACCGGCTCCAGCGGGTTCGACCGCACCATCATCGTCGGCCTGGGCGACAAGGACACCTTCGAGCCGGGCGTGATGCGCAACGTCGCCGCCGCCGTCGGCCGACGCCTCGCCCAGGTCAAGGCGACCGCCTTCGAGGCCGACTTCGCCGGCGTCCTCAAGGGCCGACGCTTCGACACCCGCCAGGCCGGACGCGCCTTCGGCGAGGGCCTCGGCCTCATCGCCTGGCTCGCCGATGAGTTCCGGGGCAAGGCGACGACCGTCGCCGAGCGCACGAAGCTGGCCGTCCAGACCTCCGACGACGCCTTCGCCAAGGGCATCAAGGAAGGACTGGGCTTCGCCGAGGGGGCCAACCTCGCCCGCACCCTCAGCAACCGCCCGCCCAACATCTGCACCCCCGACCACATGGCCGCCGAGGCCCGCAAGCTCGCCCGCGAGACCGGGATGAAGTGCACCGTCATCAAGGGCAAGGCCCTCACCGACGAGAAGCTGGTGGGCATCGAGACCGTCGGCGCCGCCAGCGAGCACAAGCCCTGCATGATCCGCCTTGAGTACCGGCCCTCCCGCGTTAGAAAGGGCGCCAAGCCCGCCGTCCTCGTCGGCAAAACCATCACCTACGACTCGGGCGGGCTCTCGATCAAAGTCGGCGGGGGCATGCGCGGCATGAAGCGCGACAAGGACGGCGGCTGCGCCGTCTTCGGCGCGATGCACACCATCGCAACCGTCGTCAAGCCCGACTTCCCCGTCGTCGCCCTTCTCGCCTGCGCCGAGAACGCCATCAGCGAGGTCGCCTACCGCCCCGACGACATCCTCACCTTCCGCAACGGCGTCACCGTCGAGGTCACCAACACCGACGCCGAGGGCCGCCTCGTCCTCGCCGACGCACTCGTCTGGGCCTGCGAGAAGGAAAAGCCCGGCTACATCGTCGACATGGCCACCCTCACCGGCGGCGTCGTCGTCGCCCTGGGCAAGGTCTTCGCCGGCATGTGGTGCGATGACGACCAGCTCCGCGCCAAGATCGAGAAGGCCTCGGAGATCAGCGGCGAGCGGGTCTGGCGACTCCCCCACCACAACGAGTACCGCGAGATGATGCGGTCGGTCGTAGCGGATGTGCACAACTCGGCCCCGGTGCGGGAGGCCCACCCGATTCAGGGGGCGGCATTCCTGTCCTACTTCGTCACCGAGGGCACGCCCTGGGCGCACATCGACATCGCGGGCGTCCACGCGACCGAGCGCGACGCGGGCTGCTACATCGCCGGCCCGACCGGCTACGGCGCCCGCCTGCTGGCGTCGCTGATCGAGCAGGGCTGAGCCCGCTGGATGGGGTTCGTTGCCCAAGGGGGGCGTAGCATTGGGTTCGGCCGCGCTTTTGCGGAGCGGTACTTGTGCGGCCGGAAATCAGCGAGTCCCGCAGCATGACCCCACCAGCCACGATCGTCCCGGACGCCTCGCCAAGACCGGTGCTCGACCAGCACCGACCGATCCTCGACCGTCCGGTCCGGTTTTTCTTCGTCACCGGGGCCAGGCGGAGCGGGACGAGCCTGCTGACGGCGATGCTCAACACCCACCCCGAGGCCTATTGCTGCAACGAAGGCTGGCTGGTCAACGGGCTCGGATCTGGGGCGGAGTGCTGGATCGACCCTGAGCGGTTCGGCGCCTGGAGCTCCCTGGGCGGGGCCGAGCACGGCTGGCTGCGGAACATCCCCGTCTCCGACGCGAGGATGATCGCGGCCAGGGGGGCGGTCGAGGCGCTGATGCGCGAAGCCGCGGCGAGAGAACCCTGGAAAAACCCCGCCCGCGTCCGCGTGATCGGGGACAAGTCCGTCGAGCACTACTGCCACGGGGCGGAGACGCTCTGGCGGATGTTCCCCGAGGCGAAGTACATCCACATGCTGCGCGACGGGCGGGATGTGGTCGTCAGCGAGATGTTTTTGCGGTTCCGCCACGACGACTTCGAGGCGTTCGGGGCGGGGGCGGATCAGGCGAGGCGGGCGAAGGACGCGTGGTTCGGGGGGAACGCTGGCGGGCGAGCCGCCGGTGCCGCAGCGAATGAACCTTTGTTCAATGAAGAGAGTTTGGCGGTGCTCGCCTCGTCGTGGGCTTCTGCGGTGCGATCAGCGAGGCAGGCGTCGGGGCTGTTCGGCGATCGGTACAGCGAGGTGAGGTACGAGGATCTTTTGCGGGGGGCGTCGCCTCTGGCGGGGGTCCTGGACTTTCTCGGGGTAGCGGGCGACGACGCGCAGGCCGGGGCGTGCGCCGCCGAGGCCCGCTTCGAGCGCCACTCGGGCGGGCGCAAGCCCGGCGAGGAAGACCCGAGCTCGGACCTGCGGATGGGCGTGGTGGGCGATTGGACGCGGTTCTTCACCGATCGGGACCGCGAGGTCTTTATAGAGGCTGCGGGCGAGGTGCTGCTCGAACTCGGCTATGGGCCGGCGGGCGGTCAGTAAAGGACGGTGCCGGTGGACGGCGCAACGCCATGGGCGGGAGGAAACGAGGTTCGTCGGCTGACGCCCGAGCCCACGGCGTGGTCGCGCCTGCTCAGCCCGCTGGTGATGTTCGTCTCGCTGTGGTCATACCGGAGCCTGATCCGCCAGTTCGCGGCGAGGGACATCCGGGGCCGGACACGCGGGACGCGGATGGGCGTCTTCTGGTCGATCCTCGGCCCGATCTTGCAACTGATCGTGTTCACGATCGTGTTCAGCACGGTGCTGGAGGGGCGCCTGAGCGGGCGACCGGACGAGACCCGCTTCGAGTTCGCCATCCTGCTCTTCGCCGGGCTGATGGTCTTCGGCATCTTCGCCGACCCCCTGGGCCAGGCGCCCAACCTGGTGGTCGGGCGGCGGAACATGGTCAAACGCGTGGTCTTCCCGCTTGAGATCCTCTCGGTCTCTTCGGTGCTGGCGGCGTTGTTCTATTCGTCGCTGGGCCTGCTGGTGGCGTGGCTGATCTGGGTGCTCTACCAGGGCGAGGTGCACGCGACGGCGTTGCTCACGCCGATCGTGTTGCTGCCGGGGATCCTTTGCGTCCTGGGGCTGAGCTGGATCCTGGCCGCCCTCGGCGTGTTCGTGCGCGACCTGAACCAGGTCGTCGCGATGTTCGTGCAGCGGCTGCTGTTCTTCGCGACGCCGATCTTCTACTCGCTGGAGATCGTGCCGGCGCAGTTCCGGATCGTCCTGTACTTCAACCCCATGACGCCCGTGGTCGACGGCGTGCGTTCGGTGGCGATGTTCGGCGAGCAGCCGATGTGGTGGCTCCTGAACATCTGGCTGGTGGCCGGCGCGGTGATGTGCATCGTCGGCTACGCCCTCTTCCAGCGCGCCCGCGGGGGGTTCGCCGATGTCATCTGAGGCGCAGCGCACCGATTTGGTCGGCGGGACGACGGGGATTGCCGCGGGCGTGGCGCGGGGTGTTGCGCCTTCGCCGCTCGGGCCCGCGCCAGAGCCGGCGACCGACAACGGCGCCGACGCGCCGGACCGCGATGTCGTCCTTCGCGTGCACGGGGTCGGCAAGTGCTACCAGATGTACGCCAAGCCCTCAGACCGCCTCCGCCAGAGCCTCCTGCGCTGGACGGGCAAGAAATACCACAAGGATTTTTGGGCCCTGCAGGATGTCTCGTTCCGCCTGGAGAAGGGAGAGGCGCTGGGCATCATCGGGCGTAACGGCTCGGGCAAAAGCACGCTGATGCAGATCATCGCCGGCGTCCTCCGCCCCACCACCGGCGAGGTCGAGGTCCGCGGACGCGTCGCGGCGCTGCTCGAACTCGGCGCGGGGTTCAACCCCGAGTTCACCGGCCGCGAGAACGCGATGCTCTACGGCTCGATCCTCGGCATGTCGCGGAAAGAAGTCGAAAGGCGCTTCCCCGAGATCGAAGAGTTCGCGGGGATCGGCCACTTCATCGACCAGCCGGTCAAGACCTACTCCTCGGGCATGCTCGTGCGCCTGGCGTTCAGCGTGCAGGTGCAGCTCGAACCCGAGGTGCTGATCATCGACGAGGCGCTCTCGGTCGGCGACGCGGGCTTCAGGGCCAAGTGCCTCCGCCGGCTCGAACTGCTCAGGGAGAAGGGCGTCACCCTCCTCCTGGTCACCCACGACATGGGCGTCGTCCGCAAGTGGTGCGACAAGGCGATCCTGCTCGACGGCGGGCGCATCGTCGACCGGGGCGACACCGCCAGCGTCGCGGCCGAGTACTACCGCATCGTTCAGGGGCTCGAACTCAGCGAGGCGCCCAAGCCCGACACCGGCGGACCGGTGACAGAGACTTCCGGCGACGAGCTGGTCCCCGCCGTGGGGCTCGACCCGGGCAACCGCGCCGGCGACGGTCGCGCCAAGATCGTCGCGTTTAACCTCTTCGACGCCGAGGGTCGGCCCGCACGCGTCATCCGCTCGCGCGACGAGATCCGCGTCGAGCTCCGCCTGCAGATCCTCGACGACCTCGAAGACGCCCAGGTCGGCGTGGTTCTCTGTGACAACAAAGGCCGGATGATCGTCGGAGCGCACACGATGTACGGCGAGCACGAATCCGTCGGCTGCCTGGCCGGGGCGAGGGCGGGCTCGACGATCCGTGTGTCGTTCAGTTTCCCCGTTGCCGCCAACCCCGGCGAGTACCTGCTGATGGCGGGCGTCGCCGACCACACCGGGCCCCACCTCTGGTCTGACTGCGACATCGTGCACGATCTGTGCGAGGTCGAGGTGGTCGGCGAGCGGAGCTGGGGGGACGCCAATGTCGCTGCGAGGATCGATGCCCGCCCAGAGTGAACAATCACCGGTGCAGGACGACCCCCACCACAGCCCCCCGCAAAGCGCAGACGCCTGCCTGGAGCGGATCGACCCCGCCGAGGCCGACCCCCATCTGGCGACACAGCACCTGGCCCGCTACGCCTGGGCCGCCTCGCTCATGCCCGCCCCGCGCGTGCTCGATTGCGGGTGCGGGCTCGGCTACGGCTCGGCGATGCTCGCCGACGCCGGCGCCGGCGAGGTGCTCGGAATCGACATCGCTGCCGACGCGGTCGAGGGGGCCGGACGCCTCTACCCCCGCCCGGGCGTGACCCACCGCTGCATCGACGCCATGACGCTCGACCCTGCGTCGGAGGGCAAGTTCGATGTGATCGTCTGTCTGGAAGTGATCGAGCATGTCGCCGAGCCGCAGAAGCTGCTCGATGTGCTCAAGTCGCTCCTGGCGCCGGGCGGCGTGCTGGCGGTCTCCTGTCCCGATGACGAGGCGATCGGGGTGGACAACCCGTTCCACATCTGGGAGGCGGGGCCGGACGACCTCGGGCGCTGGCTGCGAAGCAGGTTTTCCAATGTCAGCGAGCACGCCGAGCTGCACACCATGGGCACGGCGGTCCGCCCGCTGCCGATCGAGGAGGGCGTCTGGCAGGAGCTTCGCGCCCAGACGATGGGGACCGGGCGCGAGCCGGTGATCCCCGGGCGGCTGTTCCTCGCCGCGGACGCCTCACTGCCCGCAATCGAGCCCCTGACGGTCCAGCTCGCCGACGGGCTGGGGTATGTCCGTGACCTCTTGAACGCCAAGGGGTGGCTGGACGCCAAGCTGGAGGAGCACCGGGCGCTGGTGGCGGACCTGGAAGCCGCGGCCGGCGGGGCGATCGCCGAGCGCGACCGCCTCCGCACCCGCGTCGACGAGCTGGAGCGAGAGAACGCCTACCTCAAGACCCGCGTCAAGGACCTCCAGGCCTGGGCGGACGAGCAGACCGAGCGCCTCGCCGAGGCCTGGAAGGCCAAGGAGGGGGTCGACGCCGAGCTGAAGGCCCGCGACGAGATCGTCGAGGAGATGCGTCGCTGGGCCGAGGAGCAGACCGGGCGCGTGCAGGAGCTCTGGGAGGCCAAGACCTGGCTCGACGGACAGCTCCAAGCGAAGACCGATCAGATCACCCTGCTCGCGACACGCCTCCAGACCGAGGGAAGCCTCCTCCGGCGCTGGGCTGGCGAGCTTCTGGCCGAGAAGGTCCGTCTGGCGGCCGAGCTGGAGCGTCAGGCGGGCACGGCCGGGCGGGCGGCCTCGGGGACGGGGAGGCCTAGAATCGACTCCTCGAACGGGGAGACCGGCGATGGAGGAAGCGCCGGCTCAAACAAGTCGCCCCGAGGGGGCGCCGCAGACCGCCGCGGGCCAGAGCCCGCCAAACCCACACCTCGCGGTCCGCGTCAAGCACAGAACCCGACAGAGCCACGGGAGCCCGGCCCATGATCGATCCGCGCCGACCGGACTATGCCTGCACACCCGCTTCGGCGCACGCGCCGTCGTTCAGGTATCGCCCGGCCGATCCCTCGCTCGCCCCGCTGGTGAGCGTGATCACCCCGTTCTACAACGAGTCTGACACCGAGCGTTTCGAGGAGACGGCCCGCTGCGTGCTCGGCCAGTCGCTGCAGCGCTTCGAGTGGATCATCGTCAACGACGGCTCGGACTGCCCCGCGGCCCTCGACCTCCTGGATCGCTTCAGGAACGTTCGGCGCGACCCGCGTGTGCGCGTGGTCGACCACGACGAGAACCGGGGCCTGCCGGCCGCACGAAACACCGGCTACCGCGAGGCCTCCGCCGAGTTTGTCTTCCAGATCGACTCGGACGACCTGATCGAGCCCACTGCCATCGAGAAATGCCTCTGGACGCTGACCTTCCGGCCCGACCTGGCCTTCTGCGGGGGCTACAGCGTCGGCTTCGGGGCCCAGGAGTACCTCTGGACCAGGGGCTTCCACGACGGGCCCGCCTTCCTCAAAGAGAACCTCGTGACCGCCACCAAGATGGTCCGCAAGAGCGCGTGGGAGGCGGCCGGGGGCTTCGACGAGTCGATGCGGGGCGGGCTTGAGGACTGGGCCTTCTGGCTCGCCTGCGCCGACAAAGGCCGGTGGGGCCACACCATTCCCGAGTACCTTGACTGGTACCGCAGGCGCGAAAACCAGCACGACGACTGGGAGAATCTTGGGTGCGACCAGCGCAACGCGCAGGTGCTCGCCGAGCTGCGCGACCGCCACCCGAAGCTCTTCGACGGTCCCTTCCCGACGCCCAGAGCCAAGGGCCACCCCCAGTGGGCCCACCAGCCCGGCCAGACTCCCTGGGCCAACCCCCTGGCCAAAGAGAAGCGTCGGCTGCTGATCGTCCTGCCATGGCTGCGTCTGGGCGGGGCGGACAAGTTCAACCGCGACCTGCTCGACCAGATGACCCATCAGGGCTGGGAAGTGACGGTGGCGACGACCAATGTCGCGCCGCACCCGTGGCTGAGCGAGTTCAGCTCGATCACACCGGATGTCTTCCTGCTCGACCATCTCGCCCAGCCCCTGCACTACGCAACGATGCTGCGCGGGCTGATCGAGTCCAGGCGGCCCGATGTCGTGCTGATGAGCAACTCCGAGTTCGGCTACGCCGTGCTGCCCGCCCTGCGCTCGCTCTGCCCCGAGCCCGCCTATGTCGACTACTGCCACATGGAGGAGGAGCACTGGAAGTTCGGGGGCCACCCTCGCACGGCGGTCGGCGCTCAGAGCCAGCTCGAACTGAACATCACCTCGTCTGAGCATCTGAAGAACTGGATGATCGAGCGCGGGTCGGATCCTTCGCGGATCGCGGTGGCGAACACCAACATCGATCCGGAGGTCTGGAAGCCCGATCCTGAGCTGCGGGCCGAGGTCCGGCGGAAGCTCGGCGTCGATGAGGACACGACGGTGATCCTCTACGCCGGTCGGATCTGCCCGCAGAAGCAGCCGATGGTCTTCGCCGAGACCATGCGCCGCCTGCGGGACAAGGCGGTGAACAAGGGCAAGCGGTTCGTCGCCCTCGTCGCCGGCAGCGGGGAGGACGAAGCGGCCCTGGCCGAACGACTCGCCGGCGACGGCATGCTCCAGCGCGGCGAGCCGGGCGGCGAGGTCCGGCTGCTCGGCGAGACGATCAACGACGAGATGCGCGGGCTGATGGCCGCGGCCGACATCTTCTTCATGCCCTCAGAATGGGAGGGCATCGCCCTGGTGCTCTTCGAGTCGATGGCGACCGAGACCGTCTTCGTCGGCGCGGTCGTCGGCGGGCAGGTCGAGGTGCTGACGCCAGACTGCGGCGTGCTTCTGCCCAAGGCGAAGCCCGGCCGCGAGCTGATCGACGAGCCCCCCGCGTACGCCGATCGGCTGATGGAGCTCATCAGCAACCCCGAGAAGCTGCGCGCCATGGCCGGGGCCGGACGCGAGCGGATCTGCAAGCACTACACGCTCGACGCGATGGGCGAGCGGATGGACTCGCTGCTGAAGCGGGCGATCGAGCTGAAGCGGCGCGAGCCGAGATCGACGCTGCCGAAAGCGGCCGCGGTCGACCTCTTAGAACGCGCGATCGAGACCGACCGCCTCCAGCGATCGATAGACCACCTGTGGCGCGAGCACCAGCGCGTCAAGGCACGCAACGCCGAGCTGCGCGGCAAGCTGCAGGAGACTCGAGGGAGAACGCAGCGCATGGAGCGACGCCTCGGCCGTCTGACGCCCAGCCCGGCGAAGCAGCTCGAAGCGATCGAGGCATCACGGGCGTGGGGGATGGTGCGGAAGTTCAAGAGCAACCCGGTCTACGCCGGGTACGCCCGCCTGCGTTACGGTTCTTCATGGCGCGACCAGCTCGACAAGGGCTCGCCCGCCCAGAGGCTGGCACGGATCCAAGGCGGCAAGGCGTACCGCCTGCTCAGCGCGCTCAAGGCGCTCCGCGGGCTTCCGCCCGTCGGCGGGCCGATGGGCGATTTGGGCGGGTCGGGCCGCAAGCCCGCGCCGCGGAAGCGGGTTGAGAAGGAATCGCGGGTGGAGTTGAACGGAGCGGTCGCGCATCGGCCGCCGGTCGAACCACCGCAGGCGCCTGCCAAGCCCGCCCAAGACGAGCGATCGACACCGCCGGTGGTGGTGCGTCAGAAGGACATGGCGTCGGGGCGGTCGCGCTAAAGGACCGTCTTCTGCGGTCAGCGGTTCGCCTTGCGGCCCGAGGCGGCGGGCCCGGGTTTGCCCGCTTTCCTGCGGGCCTGCTCGCCCAGCGAGAGCGCGAGGCGGAAGGCCCTGTCTGGGCGCTCGGCGAGCGTCGGGTGGCGGGAGGCGAGTTCGGCGATGAGGTCGGCGTGCTTGGTGCTGTCGTTGTGCAGGCGTGAGCCGGGGCGCAGGCGGTAGCGCAGCAGGAACTCGGGCACGACCACGCCCCCCATTCCCAAGAGCGCCATGCGGCACCAGAGCTCCCAGTCCTCGTAGCCGGGCATCGTCGGGTCCCATCCGCCGACCTTCTCGATCGCCTCGCGCCGGAAGAGCGCGGCGCTGGCGCCGCCGACATTGAAACAGGTCAGAAGGTCGCGATGGAGCCCGAGGGGCACCCACCCGGTCACGGGCTTGAGCGGGTCTTTCCGAAAGCTGGCGATCAGTGGCGTCGCGTACGACGCATCGGGGTTGCGATCGAGGGCGCCCTCCAGCTTCTCGATCGCGTCGGGGGCGAGGAGGTCGTCGGCGTCCAGGGGGAAGACCAGGGGCGCGTCGGTCCGCGAAACGCCGGTGTTGCGGGCCGAGGCGACGCCCGCGTTGTCGGTGTGCACGACGCGGAGGGGGAGGTGGTGGGTGTTGCGGCGTGCGGTCCGGTCCAGCCAGTCGAGGCTGGCGGGATCGGTCGTGCCGTCGTTGACCAGGACGACCTCGTCGGGCTGTCGGGTCTGCTTGGCGAGGCTCGCGAGGGTCTGGTCGGTCAGCTCGCCCATGTTGAAGTACGGGATCACGACCGCGAGCCGGCGCGGCGTGATGGCCGGCGCACTGCGCCGGGGCTCGGGGGGTATGAGCAGCGGCGCGTAGGCGTCCAGAGCGCCGGCCGCCGCGGCTGG
>SLFH01000239.1 GCA_007124345.1 Phycisphaerales bacterium
GACGGTGTTCGACGACGGTTCGGGGCCGGCTCTGTATGTCGCCGGCAGACCCAGCAACTTCGTTGGGCCCGTCATCAGCTTGATGAACATCGTCAGGTGGGACGGACAGTCATGGTCCGCGGTCGGCGAGTCCTTCACCGCGGGCTTGGATGTCTACGAACTGGGCGATTTCGACGACGGTTCGGGCCCCGCGCTCTACGCGGGCGGCCAGTTCACAAACTATGCGCTCAGTCAGTTCAATCACCTCGCCAGATGGGACGGCACCGCCTGGAGTTCCATGGGCGTCAACCGCCGAGGAGTGTCGAGCGTCCGGACCATGCTCCCATTCGACGCGGGCGATGGCCCGGCCCTGCTGGTCGGCGGGTGGTTCGCTTCCATGCCGCAACCCGCCGTTGGAGACGCCTACCTCGCCCTCTACCAAGGCTGCCCGCCCGTCTGCCTTCCCGACCTCAACGGCGACGGCGTCGTCGACGCCGACGACTTCTTCCTCTTCCTCTCTCTCTTCGCAGCAGGCGACACCCGCGCCGATATCAACAACGACGGCATCATCGACGCCGACGATTTCTTCAACTTCCTCTCCCTCTTCGCCGCGGGCTGCCCGTAACCGCAAACCTCGACGCACATAACAAAGCCGCCCCGGACCGTTCCGGGGCGGCTTTCGTGTTCCGGTTTCGTTCCTGCTCACGCCCCCGCGGCTTCGATCGCTTCGACCCACCCGCCCTCGAGGTGGTACCGCCCGCCGCCGCAGCGTTCCAGGCAGGGCAACCGCACATACAGCAGCGAGCTTTCGCGATCTCCGTTTCCGCATTGGGGTGCTGCGTCCGCCTCGGCGCTCGCCGCGCGGGCGGCATCGGTGTCCAATGCCATCGCGCACGCCCCGAAGGTCATCGCGAAGCCTTCGGGGTCGGTCAGGTGCAGGCTGCCGTCGTCGGTCTCGGTGACGGTCGCGTGCCCGTTCAGGCCGAGCATGGCCGGGTCGATCGCTTGCTCGTTCGCTGCGGCCGCGTCGCCCCCCGGCGACTGGTCAAGCCCCTCGACGGCCGCCGTAAACCCCTCGCCCTCGCTGAAACGAACCACGAGGCGGGCAGAAGCCGCCCCGACCTCGACGCCAAGCCGCCTGAGGCAATCCCCGCGCACGCGCCACGAGGCGACCAGACGCAGCGACGCCGGGGCCACCCGCGCCGGGCGACGCCGGCTCTGCATCACGCGGCTCACGGGCGATCCTCCCCGGCCCCGTCGCCTTCACGCTCTGAGCCCCGCTGGCCGGACGGCTGCAGCAGCATCGCCGCGGCCTCAAGCCCCTCCCCGCTCGGGCTGACAAACCGCTGCACGAGCAGCTCGATCAGCTCGAAGATCGCGACGAGGTTCTCGATCCGCGCGTTGTGCGCCTCGATCGCTTCGGAATCCGCGCCGGACTTGGTCGAGACATCCCGGATCTCGTGCAGCGAGGCGATCAGCGGCTCGACCTCGCGCTTCAGCCGCTCGCGCACGATCGCCCGGGCCATCGTCCAGATGTCCTGCTCGGCGACGAAGTACTCCTTGCGGTCGCCCCGTTTGTGCGTCCGAAGAACGATGCCCCAGTCGACCAGGGCTCGGAGCGACATCGACGCGTTGCCCCGCGAGATCTCAAGCCGGGCCATGATGTCGTCGGTGCAGAGCGCGTCGCCGGTGATGTAGAGGAGGGCATGGACCTCGGCCATGGTGCGGCTGATGCCCCACGCCGATCCCATCTGTCCCCAGGCCGTGACAAACCGGTCTTCGGCCTCGGTCATCGGATTGTTGCTGTTGCTCGCCATGCCTCTGGGAAGTATGACATGTCCGGACGCCGGAGTCCATGGTTGTTTTCAGAAAATACTGAAAACCGTGGAGCCCGTTCCGCGTTCCTCGCCCGAGATCAGACCAGCACATCCACAATCCCACACAACCCCAGCACCACGCTCACCACGCCGTTGACGGTAAAGAAGGCCATGTCCAGCCCGGCCTTGCCGCGCCTGGCGAGGATCGCGTGCTCCAGAATCAGCAGGCCCCCCACCAGCAAGACGCCAGCGACCATGATCCAGCCGAAGCGCGGATCGGCCGCCCACGCCGCGGCCAGCAGGCCGAACGCCGCGGCGTGCAGCACGCGGCTCACCCGGATCCCCCCGATCGGCCCGAGCCTCGCCGGCAAGCTCTTGAGCCCCCGCTCGCGGTCGAATTCGACATCCTGCAATGCATAGATGATGTCGAACCCCGCCACCCAGCAGACCACCATCCCCGCCAGCAGCCACAGGGCCGGCTGATCGGCCAGAGCCGCGGGGTTGAGTGCGATCGCCGCGGCGAGCGGGCTGGCCGCCAGCGCCCCGCCCAGGAACACATGGCACAACGCCGTAAAACGCTTCGTGTACGAGTACAGCGCGATCCACGCCAGCACCGGGACCGCCAGCAGCAGGGGCCACGGGTTGGCCAGCACGGGCCAGAACAGCCCCGCGACCCCGACAAACAGCACCCCGCACGCCAACGCGATCGCCCATCCCTGCCCAGCGCCCAGCCTGCCGGAGGCGAAGACGCGCCGTGCCGTTCTGGGGTTGGCCGCGTCGAACTCGCGGTCGGCCAGGCGGTTGACCAGCATCGCCCAGGTGCGGGCGAGGACCATGCAGACGACCACCAGCCCGATCGCCGCGGCCAGCTTCCCCGCCCCGATCCCGCCCGGAACCGCCTCGGCCGCCATGACCGCCCCGAGCAGGGCGAACGGCATCGCAAAGATGCTGTGGGCGAGCTTGATGTCCGAGACCGCGAGGCGCACGCGCGCCAGCGGCCCCACCGGGCCGAGCCCGCCTTCACCACCACCTGTTGGTACATCGATTCCGCTCACGGGCACAACTGTAAACCCGGCTTCGGGGTTACGCTCCCTGTGCGCCCATGACTCACAACCCCCCCGAGCCTTTCACCCCCCGCCCGGTCTTCAAGCGTCGCCACAGGCTGACGCACGCACGCGAGTTCCGCGCCGTCTTCGGCGCCCGCCTGCGCAAGAGCGCCGGCCCGCTCACCCTCCACGCCATGGCGACCGACCTCCCCGAGCACCGGCTGGGTCTATCGATCGGGCGGAAGGTCGGCAAGGCGGTCGTCCGGTCGCGCCTGAAACGCCGCCTCCGCGAAGCGTTCCGGCTCTCGCGGGCCGAATTGCCCTCGCCTCCCGGCGGCTCGTACGACCTGGTGATCTCCGCCCGCCCCCACGACGAACTCACCCTCGACGAGTACCGGCGCCTGCTCACGACCCTGGCCCGCGAGGCCCACACCGCCTGGATGCGCAGGGCCAACCGCCGCAAGCCCGAAGCGGAGGAGGGCTCGCCATGAACCAGGCCGGCCCGATCGGGCGGGCGCTCTCCCTGCCTTTCATCGCGATGATCCGCGTCTACCAGTGGACGCTCTCGCCGATCATCGGCCGCCAGTGCCGCTACGAGCCGACCTGCAGCCGGTACGCCGTCGAAGCCTACCGCACCTACGGCCCGCTGGCGGGGAGCTGGATGACGGCCAAGCGGATCTGCCGCTGCCACCCCTTCGTCAAGGGGGGGTACGACCCGGTGCCCGTGCCCGACGACTGGCAGGACCCGCCGGCCCCCGGCGCACCGCCCGAGGCCGAATCGCCCCACACCGAGCAAAAAAACCCCTCCTGAGCGATCGTCAGGCCGCATGGGCGACCCTCCGCCTTGGCGATTTTTCGATGTTTGTGTACACTCACTCGCGTTCAGACCCACCGCCTCTCTTCCGGCGAGCCCGCCCGGCCATCCAGCCCGGCCAACCAACGAGGACCGATGGGCCGACTCCCCGCCGCCCAACGACGGGAGCAACTGCTCGATGTCGCGGCGAAGCTCTTCGCCGAGCGTGGGTATGCGCGCACCACCACCGCCCAGCTCGCCGAATCGGCCGGCGTCACCGAGCCGATCATCTACCGCCACTTCAAGTCCAAACGCGACCTCTTCGTCGCTCTGATCCAGCGGGCGGGGCGTGAGACGCTGCTGACCTGGAAACGCCACCTCCGCGGCGCCGGCGACCCCGCCGAACGGCTCCGGCGCCTCCTGGGCGACAACCCGATGGTCCGGCCCGAAGGACGCGACGCCTACCGCGTCTTCCTCCAGGCGATCACCGAGGTCGACGACGAGAAGATCCACGAGGCTCTCGCGGGGCACATCAAGATGCTCCATGCCTTCTTCGTTGAGGAGCTTCTCAGGGCCCAGAAGGAGCACAAGGTCACCGGCCGATTCCCCGCAGATCTCCTCGCCTGGATGCTGATCGACCTCGGCCTCGGCTACGGCGTGCTCGCCGCCATGCGCATCGAGGGGCACGGCAAGGCCTCCGACGGCCAGCATGTCCAAGACGCCGTCACACTCCTCCTCGTCGGCCAGCCCGGGGCCCGTCGGCGTCGGATCCGGCCCCCCGCAGCGTCCGAGAAGCCCGGGCCCACGACCCGCAAGACCCCCCGCC
>SLFH01000338.1 GCA_007124345.1 Phycisphaerales bacterium
AATGCCCGTGAAGTTCTCGCAAAGACCAGCGACATCCGGTGAGCGATCTGCACCTGCAAGGATGCTTCCATAAAACACGGCCAGCGTTCCCTGGGTACACACATCACCGTTCGCGTGGAAGATGCCGTAAAGCTCCTGCTGACCTGCGCCAGCAAACCGTATGTCACCCTCCGTCGCAATGTACGTTCGCACGATTCCATCTTGACCAACGAAGACGTCGCGCGCCAACGAGATCGAGTTCTTCGCGACGATCGTGTTCTCACCAATGCCCATCGCCCCGGGCGCATCGGGGATCACCGTACCCGCCGCAACCTTCAAACCGACACCAGCCAAGTTGTCAGCCGGGGGAGTCGCGTTCGCTCGAATCGTCACGATCGACGACTCCTCTCCGATGATGTACACGCCTGTAGCCGTACCCGTCACTTCGAGCGAGACGCCGTCGGCAACGCAAATCGTATCGCCCGTCCGACCTGTCAGGTCGAAACTGGTCGTGTTCTCAGTGATCGTCAACGCGCAGGTCGGACGCGCCTCGACGAGTCGGTTGCGAAGGGCTTCGAACTCGACACGCGGTATCACGGGCATGCTGGCGTTAGCCTCGCACGTGATCCGGTTGGCCCCACTACCAATCGAACAGCTAGACGTTGCACTTTGGATGTACGCCGATTCGATCAAGGTGGGCCGGCCAGTCGCTGTGATGCCCGTCCCAACGTGGACATCGACACCGAACTTCGCGTTGCCGTGTGCAATGAGTTGACCAGGCGTCACAAACCCGATTCCACCGAAGTCCATGAGGACGCCGAACTCCTCGTCGACATCGAGCGTGCCTCGGAAACGCGCAGACGTCCGATACACGGCGTTGGCCCCACCACGCCCCTCTACCGTGACCACGCCGCTGGTATCGTCGGACCCAGAGATCGCGAGAGCGACGACATCGAAGTCGAGGTTTAGGACCTCACCGTTAACTCGCATCGTCAAGGGTACGAGATCCTGAACGTCTCCCAACGACGGCCAGTCACCGTCCCGAAGGTTGTACTCACGAGCGATCGCCAGAAGGGCGAGATCCAACCCACGCTCTGCGTTGTAGCGCGCAACGGCCGCGCTACGAGCGTTCTCAGCAACTCGCAAGCTCATGTTCGTGAGGAACAACGCACCGGCACCGAGTGCCGTGACAGCGACGAGCACGAGCAGTGACGTAATCAGGACAAAACCTTCACTTCGCTTCTGCTCACGCATCATGTCTCCCTCTTTCCCATCGATTACACTCATACACACATCTCCGACGTCACTCGACTGCGAACAGCTGTGGGTTGTGGAGTCCGACGAGGAACTCCGTCACCGAGCCATCGAGAAAGGTCACTTCAACGTTGAGACCAGCCAACTCGCGCAGACCGTTTGGCCACAGGCGTTCACCGTCCGAGCCTCCTTCGACCGGCTGCAAGTCAACCAATGTACTGAGTGCAAACGGTTCGCGACTCCTGTCGACGAAGTCCAAGACCCTGAGACGCTCGATGTTTCCGACAAGCAAGAGACCTTCTTGGTCACCTTCTCGTCGCAGCAAAGCACTCTCGTCGGAGTCAACGGAGTACGCGATCACACGTTCCCCGGTTCCGCCTCCAATGAAGCGCGTCTCGAAGTAACGAACCGTTATACGGTCGCCACCGTCGCCGGCCGCATCAATATCGACACGGACCGTTTGACACGAGGCACCAGAACCGAGATCGTTATTGGCAAGGTCCGAGTTGAGGCAGTTGGCGAACGTTCGGTCGAACGCGCCATCCTCAACGCCCCGGAAGCCTGCACGGCCGAGGTCGTAGCGAATCAACTGCAGCACCGCTTCTGCGTCCTGGATTGCCTCGCTTCGCTCCGATGTGACCCTATAGGCACGCGTCGTTCCCGCAAACATGCTCGTCAGGAAGCCGAGTAGAAGGAGGAACAGTGCCGTCACGATGAGGAGCTCGACCAAGGTCACCCCGGATCTCGCGTGTCTCATGGAGCGACCACTCGTGACCGTCACTCGCCGTCACCCTCTTCGCCCAACGCGCCACCAGAGATGTACACGCCGGTCCACAGCGTCGACAGCTCGAGCGAACGGTTACGCGGACCGATAGCATCCACAGTCACAGCGAAGAACGCCCCAGAGTTACCCCCACCGCAATTGAGCGCACCCCTTCCGCCACCCGCTGGAAAGGTGAGTGAGCACTGTTCGACCGTGACTGCGCATCGCTCGAACCCATCGTCGAGGCCGGCAGCAGCCGTACAGGTCTGCTCCTCACCGAGCTCGAAGACCTCCTCGAGGTTCGTAGTGAAGCGTTGCCACTCCAACTCACTCCGCACAACGCGTGTCGTTCGATTGATGGCATCAGCAATCGATGTGTTCCTCAAAGCGATCGCCTGCAACTGGACAGCCGAGAAGATTCCAACGACGAGGACGACGAGAGCAACGAGAACCTCGATCATCGAAACGCCGCGTCTTGCGTTCGCTCGCACTGGACTTCTCATCGAACCGTCACCCTTCCGGCGATTGACACCGCAACCTCACGCTCGACGTCCCTATCCGAAACGATGGCGACCGTCTCGAGCGGCAATGGGTTGAAGTCGCAGGCACGAGCTTGCCCTGTTGGTAACCACACCACTCCGTTTCCTATCGCCGGCGCTCCCAAATCAGGAAATCCAGGCGCAACGGCCACACCTGGGTACTGACCGCTGTCCGTACTCGAGAGCAGCGTGCCGCCGTTACACGGGTCGTTGTCGGACACTGGGTTGAACACCGTCTGCCAGGACTCCTCCGTGGCATTCCACACGACCGCAACCGGACGGTTCCGCTTGATCGCCTCGAACCGTCCCTGCTGCAGCGCAGCACGGATGTCATTCGCATACGGAACGGCACCACGAGCAGGTGTGCGGATCGCCACAATCGCAAGTAGAATCGCAAGAATCGCAATCACGACCAGCATCTCGAGCATTGTGAAGCCGTGTCGTCGGCGCGGCGGGCCAAAAAACCGTCGCACCTCACGGAAGGAGTCTGTCATACGGTGATGCTACGCGTGTTCCCGTCGTTGCGGTACCCCCAGCTTGGGGGGTCAATCGCTGATCAACCCAAGGTGCCTGGCGGCACTCACCGCCGACATCCGATCCTTGACATCAAGTTTGGTGAAGAGCCCCGAGCAATGGTCTTTGACCGTCTCATGACCGATTCCAAGCAGTCGCGCGATCTCAGGATTCGAGAGGCCGCCGGCCATCAGTCCCAACACGTCTCGCTCACGTGGCGTTAGGACCGGAACGCTGACGTGCGGGATCAACTGAAGCTCCGGCTGGTCGATCAGTCGACGAACGATGCCATGGAGAGCCTCAACGGGTACATCCTTACTCACGTACGCCCGAGCGCCGGCCTCTCGGGCCGCCTCGATGGTCGCCGGGTCCGAAAACGTCGACAACATGATGATTGCGCAATCTGGTATCGAGGCTCGGATCTGACGACAGGCATCGATCCCTGAGCGCTTCGGCATTCGGACATCGGTGATAACGGCATCCGGGCGCGTGGCGAGTACGACAGACACGAGTGCCTCACCGTCATACGCCGTTCCTACGACCTCGAACGTATCACTCAAACTGAAGCGCAGCCCGAGCACGAAAGCCGGATGATCGTCCGCGATGACGACACGCGTCATCCCATCTCCCCTGGGTACAAGAGAATCGCGGTGTACCCTGGCCGCGTTACCTCGAGTTTCAGGTGGCCACCGGCCGTCTCGAGCGAACGACGGGCGATGTACAGTCCTAAACCTGCTGTTCCACGTTCAGTGGTGTCGCGTACCGTCCCGAAACGAAACGGGTCCAGAAGCTCGACGAACGGCTGGGCGAACCCGGGCCCGTCGTCAATGACACGGACAACACCTGCAAGCACTTCGATTCGCACCTTGCTCGCGGCAAAGCGAATGGCGTTTGCTGCGACGTTCTCCAGCGCACGCTGGAGCGTGTCGCCGTCGACGATCGCGTCCCACGTACACTCGTGCTCCACGCGAATGCCCCTGGCCTCCACGAGTGGGCCAAGCTCGCGCACGACATCACCGACTACGCTGGAGATCGCGGTGCGCCTAGGCTTGGTGGGTGGCGCCGCAACATCGACCCGAAGCACATCGATGAGCCGGTTCAACCGCGCCACTGCTCCCTGCGTCGAGCGACTCAGCTCCTCCAGAGCCAGTTCTCGATCTTGACCATTCAGCATTGGGATGCGTTCGATCAGCAGCGATTGAGCAACCAGGGGCGTCTTGAGGTCGTGCATCAGGCCACCCATCACAGCTTCCTTTTGGGAGCGGTCGCGCGCGATTCGGTCGACTGCAAGGCGTAGGGCACGGCGCAAAGCGGAGGTTTCCTCCGCATCATCAAGCTGCTCCGACAACGCTGGGTGTGCCGCAT
>SLFH01000294.1 GCA_007124345.1 Phycisphaerales bacterium
CGCCCGGGGCGGTCAGGACGGGGCGGCGGCCCAGCAGGCCGCGGCCGGCGCACGCCCGATCGGCATCACCGTTGGCACCCGGTATATCCACACCGTCACCGAGATGATCGACAAGCGGGACCTGAACGCGGCCCGCGAACTGCTGGCCCGCTACCTCGCCGTCCTGAAGTGATCCCGATCGGTCGACCGGGTGGCCCGTCTCGCCGAGCAGGGTCTCGATTCGGTCCATGACAAGAAACACCGGCGGACGAGCCGCCAGTGCAGTTACACAGACTTCACGACAAGACGCCGGGCCTTCTGGCCCGGCGTCTTTGTGTGCATGAAGTCGGTTACGGTCAGGCGGCGATGGCGGTCGCCCGCTCGATCGCCTCGACGACCTGTCGGATCTGGAAGGGCTTCTTGAGGAAGCCGTCGAACCCGGCGGAGCGGAGGCCCTGGGCCTGCCCGTCGGTGAGCTTGCCGCTCATGGCAATGATCCGGGTCGCCGAGAGGCCGCCGTTCGCCCGGATGGCGTCGGCGAAGGCTCTGGCGTCCTGGTCGCCCAGATGGATGTCCAGGAGCAGGACATGGGGCCGGAAGCGTTCGCAGGTCATACCGGCGTTGAAGGCGGAGATGGAGGTCTCCACCTCGTAGTTGGTCTGCTCGTTGAGGACCTTCTGGAGGGTTTCAACGACCTCGCGTTCGTCGTCGACGATCAGCACCCTGGTCTGGCCGGTGTTGAGGCCGTCCATGGGGA
The DNA here is from genome assembly GCA_007124345.1 of Phycisphaerales bacterium. Classification (GTDB taxonomy): domain Bacteria; phylum Planctomycetota; class Phycisphaerae; order Phycisphaerales; family UBA1924; genus SLFH01. The sequence goes on from SLFH01000294.1 coordinate 737, forward strand.
TGCCGTGCTCACGCATGAAGCGGACGAGCTCGCTGACGGGGATGCGTCGGTCCTTGGAACCGGGGATGCGATAGCCCTTGATCTGGCCGGTGTCGAACCACTTGGAGACGGTCCGAGGCGCGACATTGCAGATCTTGGCGACCTCACCTGTGGTCAGGACATCCTTGTCGATTGGCATTTGTTCGCACCTCGGGGCCGGGCGGGCGATGTTGTGGTCGTTGCGCGGGGAACAAACCGCGCTGGTGGCCCATCCATCGGCGTCGGCCTGTTCGTTCTTGACGGTGCGACCCCCCCGATCGGCCACAGGAAGGTACTGGGACCTGCCCTTTCCGGAACCGGGGCAGGGTCTGACGCATTGACACCGCCGCACAAGGGTTTGTATCTTGCTACCCTTGCGTGCCGGTACGGGTGGCGTCGTTGACAGTCGCATCCGTTTCCGGCCGGAAGCGTACCGGAACAACACGCTCGCGCGGGTCGGCGTGGCCCGCGTGTGCCCGGCCCGGGGCCTTTGCCCCGGGTTCTGGCGACAGACCCGATCCCTTTGGACCGTCCACCAGGAGTCCGCCGTGCGACGATCACCGCTCACCCGGCTCGCGCTCATCGCGCTGTCCGGCGCCGCTCTTGCCGCTCCCTACAACGCGGCCCTCGCCCAGCCCCTCGGCGCGGAGGAACCGACAGAGCCGGGCCAGCTCGCCGACGCCCAGCTCGTCAGAGATTTCGTCTACTTCGTCCAGATCGACGCGTACGAGGTCGCGGCCGATTATGGGGCCGAGATTCTCAGGCGGGGCTACGAGGGCGAGCGATTCGTCGCCATCATCTCTGAGACTCGCGAGCAGGAGCGGTTCGAGAACGCCATCGCCCGCGCCAGGCGGGTCATTCAAGATCCCGGCCTCCGCAGAATCGCGGAGGAGATCGACCAGCTCTACGAGACCGGTCGACGCCAGCAGGCCCGGCGCCCCTCCGAGATCGCCCGCAACATCGAGCTGCTGACCGGCCCGCAGCGTGGGCGCATCCTCGCCCGCGACCGCCTGGTCTTCGCCGGCGAGTACGCCGTGCCCCAGCTCTTCGAGGCGTACATGCAGAGCGAGGACCCGATCCTGCGGGCCCAGTCCCGGACGGTTCTGCGTGAGCTCGGCCGCCAGGCGGTCGTCCCGCTCTCGGTCGCGCTTTCTGAGCTCTCCCCCGACCGCCAGGTGCTCCTGGTCGGTCTGCTTCGGGAGGTCCGCCACGAGGCTTGGCTCCCGTTCGTCTTCGAGCTGCACGAGTCGACCAACAGCGACCGGGTCCGCCAGGCGTGCGCCGGGGCGATCCGCGAACTCCTGGGAGGCAGGCTGCCCACCGGCGATGTCGCGACAGCCTTCTACGAGCTGGCAGAGCGCTACTTCGACGAAGCCCGCGTCGTCACCAGCTTCCCCGACGAGGACTTCCAGCTCTACTGGACCTTCGGTGCGGGCGGACGCCTGATCCCCGAAGCGGTCCGCACGGAGGTCTACCACGAGTTGATGGCGATGCGCCTCGCGGCCCGCTCGCTCCGCCACCGCACCGACAACAACGAGGCCCTGCCCCTCTGGGTCGCCTCCAACCTCAGGCGCGAGCTGGAGACCCCCGACGGCTACGAGACCAGCCTCTACCCATCAGACAGACCCGAGGCGATCTACTACGCCGTCGCCCTCGGCAACGAGAACGCCCAGTGGGTGCTCGGGCGTGCGATGGACCGGCGGGACACGCGCCTGGCTCGCCGGGCGATCGAGGCGATCGAGGCGACGGCGGGCTCGCGGGCGATGCGTTCGCCGGTGACCATGGCCGGCAGCCAAGACCGCCGCCCGCTGCTGGAGGCCCTGAGCTACCCCAACCGGCGCGTGCAGTACGAGGCGGCGGTCGCCCTCGCGGCCAGCCAGCCGGATGTGAACTTCGACGGCGCCGAGCGCGTGGTGCCGATCCTTGCGTCGGCCGTTCTGGACGCCTCCCGCCGGATCGCGGTCGTGGTCTCGTTCGACGACGAGCGGGCCGGGGCGCTGCGCCGCTTCATGGAGGGTCAGGGCTACGAGGTCGTCGCGGGTCGCGACATCGCCGGCCTGAGCGACAGGCTCGCCACGCTCCCGGGGGTGGATGTCGTGCTGCTTGAGTACCCCGCGGCCGAGCTCATGGCGACCGTCGAGCGGATCCGCGCCGACCGGGCGCTGGGCGCGGCGCCGATCATGGTGACCGGTCGCGGCGAGGCCTTCGCCGCGCTGCGCCAGCGTCTGGACCGCGACCCGACAATCAGCGCCCGCTCCTCGGGCATCACCGAGCAGCAGCTCACCGAGTCCCTGAACGACCTGCTCGACAGCGCGTCGGGCGGACCGATCACGACCCGCGAGGCGGAAACCTACGCCAACGCGGCGCTCGAGCAGCTCCGCGACCTCGCCGTCTCCGGCAACCCGGTGCTCGATGTCGCCGACGCCGCGGTCCCGCTGATGACGGCGCTGAACCGGACCTCGGGCCGCACCCGCTTCGCGGTCGCCGAGGTGCTCAGCCGCGTCAACCAGTCCCGCGTGCAGGCCGCCCTGATGGAGGCGGCGCTGGGCGGCAGTGGGATCGAGCGGTTCGAGCTGCTGAACTACACCGCGGCGTCGGCACGCCGCTTCGGCAACATGCTCAACCCCGCCCAGGTCGATGTGCTCGTCTCGCTGGTCCGCAGCGCCGACGGGCTCGAAGGCCAGGCCGCCGCGGCCCTCATGGGCTCGCTCGGTCTGCCCGGCGATGTCGTCCTCCCCCTGATCACCGGCGCCGACACCGAGACCGCCAGACGCTGATCGCCACCGCCTTGTCGATCCACACGCAGGCCGCGACCCCGCCGGGGACGCGGCCTGTTTTCTTGCGCCCCCACCGACCGGCGGCCCCGCCGGTCTGCAGAAACCGGCCCGAAAAAACAGACGACGCCCGGGGTCGCCGGGCGTCGTCGTCGAGCAGTGCGGATGAGAGGACTCGAACCTCCACGGGGTTTTACCCCCACTAGGACCTGAACCTAGCGCGTCTGCCAATTCCGCCACATCCGCGTGGGACGGGAACCTTAGGCGGGGTCGTTCTGATCGGCAACGCCCCCGCCTTCGGGTCCCTCCCTCGATCGGTCAGGAAGCTGGCGTTTCGGTGGGGGTTTCGGCGGGCGTCGCCTTCTTGGGGACGCGGATCTCGAGGACCTTGCGTCGGATCTCGTCGGCGAGGTCGGGGTTGTCCTTGAGGAACTGCTTGGAGTTCTCGCGTCCCTGGCCGAGGCGGACCTCGCCGTAGCTGAACCAGGCGCCCGACTTCTGGCAGACCTTGGCCTCGACGCCGAGGTCGATGAGGTCGCCGGAGGCGGAGATGCCCTCGTCGAACATGATGTCGAACTCGGCCTGTCGGAAGGGCGGGGCGACCTTGTTCTTGACGACGCGTGCGCGGACGCGGTTGCCGACGGCGACATCGCCCTCCTTGATCGAGCCGATGCGTCGGATGTCGATGCGGACGGAGGCGTAGAACTTGAGCGCGCGCCCGCCGGTGGTCGTCTCGGGCGAGCCGAACATGACACCGATCTTCTCGCGGATCTGGTTGATGAAGATGACGGTGCAGTTGCTGCGGGCGATGACGCCGGTGAGCTTGCGCATCGCCTGGCTCATCAGGCGGGCGTGGAGGCCGACGACGGTGTCGCCCATCTCGCCCTCGATCTCGGCGCGGGGGATCAGGGCGGCGACGGAGTCGATCACGATGACATCGACCGCGTTGGAGCGGACGAGCAGCTCGCAGATCTCCAGGGCCTGCTCGCCGGTGTCGGGCTGGCTGACGAGCATGTCGTCGATGTTCACGCCGATCTTGCGGGCCCAGGTCGGGTCAAGGGCGTGCTCGGCATCGATGAAGGCGGCGACCCCGCCCTTCTTCTGGGCCTCGGCGGCGACCGTCAGCGCGAGGGTCGTCTTGCCCGAGGACTCGGGGCCGAAGACCTCGACGATGCGTCCCTTGGGGATGCCCTTGCCGCCCAGGGCCAGATCGAGGCTGAGCGCCCCGGTCGAGATGCCCGGGATGGCGAGGTAGGCGTCCTCGTCCAGACGCATGATCGAGCCCTTGCCGAAGGCCTTGTCGATCTGCGAGAGGGCGCGGTCGAGGGCGGCGAGTTTTTCCTTGTCGGGCTTGAGCTCCGGGCGGGGGGCCGCCTTGGGCTCGGCTGGGGCCGCTTCGGGTGTCGGAGCGTCCAACACGGCCTGGGCCGTGCCGGCATCGCTCTGGGGAGCGGTGTCCGGTGTGCTGTTGGGGGTGCTCTTGGAAGCGGCGGTCGAGGGCTTGCGTGCCATCCTGCGAATCTCCCGCCCGAACGCTCCGCTGGACGCACGCCAGATCGGGCCGTGCGGCGAACAAAGATCCGGGCAACTCTGGCCCCGCGCCGGCTCTCGGTCGAGAGGTGACGCCGACGGGCTGACAAGCGCTGCTGTCACGAGAGCGGGCAGATTCCGTTGCCCACGCCCACGCGGGCGTTCTCGCGGCCGGGGGCGGCGCTCTTCGCGGGCCCGGCGGGCGGACTGTACCAGAGCCCAAACGCCTTGGCAAGCGGATCTGTTCGGGTGTCGATTGGCGGGCTGACAGATAGGTGTCAGCGGCGGGATCAGGAATCTCAGATCTGAGAGTTCGGATCCAAGACCGCTGGCTTCTGGCCGGGCTCAGTCCTGCGGCGCAGGCGGGGCCCTGAACGCCATCACGAACTGGAAGGCCGTTACTGGGTAGGCCATCCGCAGTCGGAAGAGGCGGAACTCGCTCTCGTCGCGCCCGATCTGGGCGCACACTTTCTTGACCATGTCGGGGTAGCGAGGGGCTTCGGGGAGGTCGAAGCGGCCCCTGCTGTTTGCGAGGAACTCGATCTCTTCGGGCACGACGACGAGGTCGATGTCGCGGCGCGGGTCGTTGGGGTTGGCCGGGCCGCGGGCGCCGGGGTTGTAGACCAAGAGTTCCGGGGTCGAGCCGGGGAAGAGATCGGCGTGGACGAGGGCGTCGCAGATCATGCTCTTGACGGGGATGTCGACGAAGGCGGAGACGCCGCCCTTGGCCCGCTCGGGGCTCGCGTATCGGGGCGCGCCGCGCGGGTTGTGGCTGGCCGCGAGCATGTCGACCACCGCTTCCTTGCCGAGCTTGTCGTGGGCGAGTCGGTGGACGAGCTGGCCCGCGGCGACCTCGGTCTCCATCGTCGCCGGCGTGTTGGTGCAGAACTCGTTGAGTTTGAACGGGCTTGAAGGGAGCTCGGCGCTGTCGGTGCTGTGTTGCTTGGGCGGGCCGAAGGTGAAGTAGATGGGCACATCGGGGCGGAGGCGGCGCAAGCGCAGGGCGCCGTGGATCGTGGTGATCGACATCGCTGCGGGGTCGGCCGATGGGGCGAAGATCATGCTCGTCAGCCACGTCTCCGCTTCGACGCCCATGATCTGGCGCATGCCCTTGAAGACCTCGTAGCGGCTGGACTGCTCGACGCGCGCCTGAAGGTTGGCGCTTCGGGGCGAGATCGCCGCGTTGAGCGCGGCGCGGGTGCCGAACTGCTGGCGGATGACGCGTGCGAAGCGGTCGATCGCCTCGTCCGCTTCGCGGACCAGTGTCGCGTCGGCCCCGAGGTCCGGGGCGGCGGCGGTCACGGCACGCAGCGACTCGGGGCCGGGGATGTCCTGGAGCATCTCGTAGGGATTGGGCCGCGCCAGGGCATTGAGCATCTTGCTGGCGGTGACGCGGCTGATCCCGAGCTTGCGGGCCAGAGGCGTCGGACGGTGCGGCCCGCCCGGGATGGCGGCGATCACAGCCGTCAGCGTGCCGCCGAGCGTGGTGGCGATCGACGCCAGATCGGAGTGAATCGCTTCGGGCGTGGTTTCGGTGAGTTCGGCCATGATTGGTGCTGGGGGGGGCGGGCATCAGGCCCGTGCTAGCGTAAATGTTTACGCTTTCTCTTGTACCGTCCGCTGTGCCCTGCTAGCCTGAGGGCTGACAGGAGAGAGCGTCCGAGAGCCCGGCTCTGCGCCGGCCCGGCCCGAGATCAACAAGTCAGGAGCCAGATATGCGTTTTTGCACGAACGCGTTCGTCGCGGGGATCGTTGCCGCGTCGGGGGTCGGTGTCGTTTCGGCCCAACCATCGTACGACATCTTCAACATCGGCGTCGTCGATCCGGGCGACATCGGGTCGCAGGGACTGGGGGTTTCACCCGGGGGCATCGCGGTCGGGCGGTCGCAGGGCGTCTCGAACCAGGCGTTCAGCTGGACGGAGACCGGGGGGCTGAACGCGCTACCAAAGCTGCCCGACAGAGCTTTCAATGTCGCCAACGGGGCGAACGACTCGGGCGTGGTGGTCGGGACGGCTTCGGCGACCTTCTTCGGGTCGAATCCGCTGCCGGTGCGATGGACCGGCGGGGTCGTCTCTCAGATGAATCTGCCGGGCTCGTTCACGGTCGGGCGGGCGAACGATGTGAACAGCTCGGGCGTCGCGGTCGGCTCGGTCGGGGGCGGGACCCAAGAGACCGCGGTGGTCTGGGACGCTTCGGGTGTTCCCACGCTCGTCACCACGCCGACCTCCGGCGGGGCGACGATGCGGACGGCCTTCCGCGCGAACGATTCCGGCTGGGCTGTCGGTCAGGGGATCGACCCCGACAACGCCGCCCGGAATGTCGGCTTCGTCTTTGACAGTTCGACGGGGACCTCGTTCGAGGTCGGGGCGCTGCCGGACGCCAACGGGGCGATCGCCTTCGGCGTGAGCAACGCGGGGCATGTGGTTGGGTCGAGCATGCTCAACCAGGGGTCGGGTCGCCCGTTCGTCTGGACGCAGGCGGGCGGGATGGTCGAGATCCCGCTTCCGGCGGGCACGAGCTCGGGGATCGCCAGAGCGGTGAACTCCGACGGCTGGGTGGTCGGGATCGCCAGCGGCCAGTTCGCCGTGCCGTTCCTTTTCGACGGGACCACGACCTACGCGCTGGGCGAGCTGATCGACCCCGCGTCTGGCTGGGATCTCTTGACGAACACTTCATCGGGCGCGCTGGGCATCACCGAGGACGGCTCGATCGTCGGGACGGGCGTGTTCAACGGCGACATCCGCGCGTTCGCCATGATCGTTCCTGCGCCGGGGGCGTTTGCGCTCCTGGCGTTCGGCGGGCTGGCCGCGGCGCGTCGGCGTCGCTGAGACTGTCCCGTCGGCTTTGCTTGCGGCGAGTTCTCAAGGTACGACGCCCCCGCGGAGACGCGGGGGCGTTTGTTTGTCTCGGTGGATGCCGGGCGTCCGCTCAGCGTTGGGCGGACTTGCTGCCGTTCTTTGCCGCGGCGGCCTTGCCCTTGGGCAGTGGGTTGTAGCGGTTCAATCTTTTGAGCATCTGCTCGGTCGTCAGGACGCTGACATAGCGCCCGTTGAGCGTGTCGACGGTGAAGCGGTGGCGGTTCTCGGTGACGCAGGTGCACCCGTCCTCGATGAGCACTGTGTCGAAGCCGAGGTCACTGGCGTTGCGGACGGTCGTCGAGACGCACTCGTCGGTGTAAACCCCGACGACGACGAGCGCCTTGATGCCGAGGTTGTTGAGGATGTATTCGAGGTTGGTCGAGCTGAAGACGCCCGATGCGGTCTTGTTGATGATGATCTCATCGCCCACGGGCGCGATCTCGGGGAGGAACTCGGCGTCCTTCGATCCCGGCGCGGCGTGGAGGTTCAGGCGCTTGTGCTGCGGCCCGCGGTCGCGCCCGTCCTGGGTCATCGACTGGATGCGGACATGGATGACCTCCAGCCCGCGCTCTCTGAAAGCCTTCTGGAGGCGGGCGACATTGGGCACCACGACCTCTTCGAGCATGGTGAAGTAGTACTCCTGCGCCTCGGGGTCGACGCCGGAGATCGCGTCGTCGGCGAAGACGCCGTGGCCCCGGGCGGCGTCGAGGAACTGCATGTCGATGCAGAGCAGCGCGGTTTCCTCGCGCAGCTCCTCGTCGATGTGGGCGTCGACCTCGTCGAGCGCTTCGCGGTAGGTCGGCTCAAGGGGGTCGATGTTGATGAAGTCCGGGTTTAAGCGTCCGGTCAGCTCGTTGTCGTCGATCATGCTTCTTCCGTGGTCTTTGGGGCGTTGGTGCTGCTGAGTTCGAGAGCCGCGTCGAAGGCGACATCGGCGGCGAGTTCGACATCCTCCCACTGCGTCCACTCGGCCGCCGAGTGGCTCCGTCCGCCGACGCTGGGGGTAAAGATCATGCCGATCGGGGCGATCGAGGCGATCATCTGGGCGTCGTGGGCGGCGCCGCTGGGCATGCGCCGGGGCTCGATCCCGCGCTTCTTGATCGACCTTTCGATCGCTTCGATCATCTCTTCGCTGCAGGGCCTCGGCTCGATCTCCTCGATGATGTCGAACTCGAACATCAGGCCCCGGCGACGGGCGATGGCGCTGAGCGCCCTCCGCATCGCGGCGCCGAGTTCCTTCAGCGTTCCAGAGTCGGCGTCGCGGACATCGAGCGAGAACTCGGCGACGGCGGGCACGCTGTTGGCGGCGCCCGGGCGGAGCGAAGCCCGTCCGATCGTGGCGACCGCCGCCTCGGTCCCGTGCTCTTCAAGGAGCCTCGGGATCTCGCCGGCGAACTCCGCCAAGCCGCCGAACGCGTCGGCCCGGAGGTGCATCGGCGCGCTGCCGGCGTGGTCGGCGCGTCCCTTGAGCGTCACGGCCCACTTGAAGAGCCCGGCGATCTCGGTCACGACGCCGATCGGGGCGCCTTCTGTATCGAGCACCGGTCCTTGCTCGGGGTGGACCTCGAGGTACGCCCTGACCGAATCGCGCCGGCGCGCCACGCGGAGCGCCTGTTCGGCGTCGAGGCCCTGGGCCTTCATGGCTTCTTTCAGCGGGACGCCTTCGAGATCGGTCGACTGGGCGATGTCGGCTGGGGTGAGCAGGCCTGCCACGGCGCGCGAGCCGAGCATGCCGCCGAAACGGCCCTCTTCGTCGCTGAACGCGATGGCTTCGGTGGGGTGCTTGTCGGCGAGGCCGGCTTCGTGGACAACGGTGAGGATCTCCAACGCGATCATGACGCCCATGGCGCCGTCGAAGGCGCCGCCGTGGGGCACGCTGTCGGTGTGCGAACCGATCATGACCACTGGCGCGTCGGGCGGTGTCTGCGGCGAGCGGACGACGACATTGCCGGCACCGTCGATCTTGGCCTCGAGCCCGCGGCCCTTGGCCTCTTCGACCAGCCAACGTCTGGCTTCCATGTCGTTGTCGGTGAAGGCAGGGCGGTGGATCGACCCGTCGTCTTCCCTGCCGATGGCGGCGAGCGCGTCGAAAGTGTTCCTGAGTCGCTCTTGATCGATCTTTAGCGTGCTGCCAGCGCTCGCCCCTGACGCGGGCTCGGCGCGGTTCTCTGTCCGTTGCTGCATCATTTGATCGTAGACCTCGGCCCCGGCGGGCACCACATACGGGGGCTCGGGGAGGATCGGCGAGATCAGCCGACGCATACAATGGTTTTCTACGCGCACCGGGTATTTCCCCCGGCTTGCCGCGATCAAGAGAGGAGCATGCGGATGCGTGTCGCGATCTTCAGCACAAAGGCCTTCGAGCGGACCTTCCTCGATCGGGCCAATGAGCGGCACGGGCACGAGCTTCGCTATCTGGAGCCCTCGCTGAACGCCTCGACCGCGCCCCTCGCGGGGGGGTGCCAGGCGGCGTGCCTGTTCGCCAACGACAACGCCGACGCGGCGGCGCTGAAAGGGCTCGCCGACGCCGGCGTGCTCCTGATCGCGCTGCGCTCGGCGGGGTTCAACCATGTCGACCTCGAAGCGGCGGAGCGACTGGGGCTGACGGTCGCGCGTGTGCCGGCGTACTCGCCCTACTCGGTCGCTGAGCACGCCGCGGGCCTGATCCTGACGCTCAACCGCAAGCTGCACCGGGCGTACAACCGCGTGCGCGAGCAGAACTTCTCCCTCGACGGGCTGATGGGCTTCGACCTGAAGGGCAAGACGGTCGGCCTCGTCGGCACCGGGCAGATCGGCGAGGCGCTCGCTCGGATCATGCACGGCTTCGGTTGCGAGCTGCACGCCACCGACCCCAAGCCCAACCCCGCCTGCGAGGAGCTGGGCATGAGCTACATGCCGCTGGACGAGCTGCTGGAGACCTCCGACATCGTGTCGCTGCACTGCCCGCTGACGCCGGCGACACACCACCTGATCAACGACCGCTCGCTGGAGCACGCGCGCGACGGGTTCATGCTCATCAACACCAGCCGCGGGGGCGTGGTGGACACGGGCGCGGTGATCCGCGGCCTCAAGAGCGGCAAGATCGGGGCACTCGGGCTGGATGTCTACGAGGAAGAGGGCGACCTGTTCTTCCGCGATCTGTCGGACCATGTGATCCAGGACGATGTGTTCATGCGCCTGATGACTTTTCCCAATGTGTTCGTGACGGCCCATCAGGGCTTTTTCACGCGTGAGGCGGTGACGAACATCGCCGACACAACAATGGGCAACATCAGCGCGTTTCAGCAGGGCGAGATCCCCGAAGAGAATATCGTCAGCGCCGAGAAGTTCATCGCGGACAAGTGAACCTTCGCGGCATCTTTTGGTATCGCGCTGGCGAATAGAGGGGATCCGGCGGTGCTCCTCGCTCCGAAGGAGCTCAGTTTCCATCACAGAAAACACTGGCGGGCAAGCCGCCAGTGCCACAGATCTCCCTCTCGATCACTCTTTCAGCATCGACGCCATCCACTCGACGGGGTGGAGCGGGTGGCCGCCGACATCGCCGGGGCCGTCGGCGACCTGGTGGCGGCAGGAGGTGCCCGTTGCAACCAGCGTGAACGCCTCGCCATTGGAGCGGCGCTCCCGGATCGCGGGAAAGAGCGAGAGTTCGCCGATCTTCATGGAGAGGTCGTAGCGGTGCTTGTCGTAGCCGAACGAGCCGGCCATGCCGCAGCAGCCGGTGTCGAGCACAGTGAGCCTGTCGCCCGCGACTTTCTTGAGTAGGTCGGCGCTCGAGCCCGGGCCCCAGAGGGCTTTCTGGTGGCAGTGCACGTGCAGCACGACCTCGCCATCGGGCGTCTTGAACGCAGGCGTGCGCGGCAGGCTCTCCCAGCGCGATGCGATGAACTGCTCGACGAGCATCGACCGTTCAACGATGCGTTTGCGCATCTCGATCGGTGTCTGCATCTTCAGGTCGATCCAGTCGTCGGCGACCGACGAGAGGCAGGAAGGCTCGAGGAACAGGATCGCGTCGGCGCCGGCCTCGACCCACTGGGCAAGCTTCGAGGCCGTTCGGTCGGCCATGGCGATGGCGTGTGGGAGCGTGCCCATGCTGATCGCCGCCCTAGCGCAGCACCCAGCGTTTGCGTAGCGCACCTCGCAGCCGAAGGCTTCGAGCAGTCGCTTGGCCGCGAGGCCGACATCTCGCTCGTTGTACCCTGTAAAGCAGTCGCCGAAGAGCACGACCGTCGGTTTGTCTTCGTCCTTGCCCGGCCTGCGGAGAGACGCGGGGAACGACTTCGAGAGCGGGCGGCAGAACGCGGGGATCGACCGGCGCGGATCGACGCCCAGCAGCTTCGAGGCCCCCCACTTGCCGAGCCTGGTCCGGTTCATCGCGTTGGCGATCCCCGGCGTCAGGCTGCCCATCCGGTTGAGCAGGCGGACATTGGCGAGGATCCTCGCCTTCAGCGGCGTGCCGTGCTCGCGGTACCGCTGGGCCGTGTACTCGGCCTTGAGGCGGGCGATGTCGACGTTGCTGGGGCACTCGGATTTGCAGGCCTTGCAGCTCAGGCAGAGGTCGAGGGTGTTGATGGTTTCGGCGTCGTTCCAGAGCGGGCTGCCATTGCGAGCATCGAGCTGCCCGCTGATCGCCAGGCGCAGGGCGTTGCCGCGCCCCCGCGTGGAGTGGCGTTCGTCCAGCGTCGCCATGTACGAGGGGCACATGGTCCCCCCGGATTTCTTACGGCAGACGCCCGAGCCGTTGCACATCTCGACGGCGCCGTCGAAGCCGTGCTGGTCGGTGTAGTCGAAGAAGGTCTCGACGCCGGGGATGCGGATGTCGGCGCTCTCGGGCCGCGTCCGCATGCGCTCGGTGATCGACTCGATCGGGCCCGGCGCGACGATGTTGCCGGGGTTCAGGCGGTTCTCGGGGTCGAACACGCCCTTGACCTCCCTGAACGCCTCCATGAGTTTGGGGCCGAAGAAGCGTTCCAGCAGCGGCCCGCGCACGCGTCCGTCGCCGTGCTCGCCGGACATCACGCCCCCGAGTTCCTTGGCGAGGTCGGCGACATCGACCGCGATCTCGCGCATTCGCCCGCGGTCGCCCTCGTCGCGGACATCCAGAAGCGGGCGCACATGCAGCACGCCGACCGACGCGTGGGCCCAGTAGGCGGCCTTGGTCCCGTGGCGCGTCACGATGTCGCGGAAGCGTGTGACGAACTCGCCGAGGCGTTCGACGGGCACGGCGTTGTCTTCGACGAAGCTGGCCGGCTTGCGATTGCCCGGCACGCCGTGGAGCAGCGGCTCGCCGGCCTTGCGCAGCTTCCACGCGTTGGCCATGGCGACGGGGTCGGTGTGGGTGTGGACGGCGGTGTCGCCGTAGACGGACTTGAGGAAGGCAAGTTTCTCGGCGATCTCGTCCGGCCCCTCGTCAGAAAAGTACTCGACATACAGGAATGCGTCGGTGCGTTCGCCCGCGGTCGGCATCACCTCGACATAGCGCCGGTACTCGACATTGGCGCGCGCCAGGTTGACCACCATGTCGTCGAGCAGCTCGACCGCCGAGGGCTCGGTCTTGAGGATCGGGACGACGGCCTCGATCGCCTCGTCGACGCCCCTGAACCCCAACACCGCCAGGCCTTTGGCTTTGGGCACGGGCGAGAGGGCGAGTTCGGCGCCGAGCGTGACGCCGAGCGTGCCCTCGGAACCGCAGACGAGGTGGGCGAGGTTGACCTCTTCGGGCCCGCCCCGGTCCAGTGCTTGCAGCACCATGTCCAGCGCGTAGCCCGCGTTGCGCCGGATCGTCTTGGGGAAGCGTTCGCGGATGCGTGATTCGTTGCGGCGGACGATGTCGACGACGCGTTCGGTCAATTCGCGCGCGATCGGATCGCGCAGCATCGCGCCCTTGTCCAGGCGCACGCGCCGCCCGTCGGCGAGGCAGACATCGACGCCGTGCAGATTCTCGCTCGTGCGCCCGTAGCGGATCGAGCGCGCGCCCGCGGCGTTGTTGCCGATCGCCCCGCCGATGTTGCAGTGGCGGCTCGTCGCCGGGTCGGGCGGGAAGAACAGGCCCACACCCGCGAGCTGCGCGTTCAGGTCGTCGATCGCGATCCCCGGCTCGACGCGGCAGCGTTCCCCCTCCGCGTCCACATCGAGCACCCTTGTGCACCGAGGCGAGAAATCGATCACCACCGCCTCGCTGACGCACTGGCCGGCGAGGCTCGTCCCCCCGCCGCGGGGCAGGATCGGCAGCCCGTGCTCCTTGCAGAACTCGACCGCCCGCACCGCGTCTTGGATCGAATCGGGGATCACCACGCCGATCGGCTCGACCTGGTACATCGAGGCGTCGGTCGCGTAGAGCATCCGGTCGTGGCGCCCGAAACGCACCTCGCCCGAGACCGCGCCGGTGAGCTTCCTCGCGATCTCGGCGCGTTCCGCCTCTGAACGGTTCTGTGTTTTCGGGGCTTGCGGCAGCGCGATCTGGGCCAAGTAGATGCCTCCTGTGCGGATCGTAGAAGCCGGATCGGCGATTGCGCCCCACCGATTCCGCCCCTGTTCGCCGGAACAACCGCATGACTGGAGCGTCTTATGCGTTAAAGGTGTAGACACAGATTCTGCGATCGGGGCGCCCGATGGCCGATGCTCTCAACGAGGGGAGTGCGGCGAAGGCGTCCGGCGGATCGCGCAGCTTCAGGAGTATCGGCCATGATGAATGGATTGGGCGGCGCCCGCGGGCGACAGTCGGATCGGGCCTTGGTCCGGAAATCAGCCTGCGTGCTGGCTTTGGCGGCGGGGATGGCGGTTGCGTGGCCCTCTGCCGCGGCAGGGGCGGGCGACGACCGGGCCGGGCCGGACCTGCCCATCTCCCAGATCACCCTCTACCGCTCCGGGGTCGGGCACTTCGTCAGGCAGGGGTTCGTCGAGGGCGACGCCGACCTCCAGATCCGTTTCCACGCGGATCAGATCAACGATGTGCTCAAGAGCATGTACCTGCTGGATCTGGGGGGCGGCCGGATCGAGACCGTCGGCTACACCTCCAATGCCCCGCTGGAACGACGCCTGGGCAGTTTCCTCATCGACATCTCCGACAGCCCCGCGCTGCACCAGCTCCTCGACCGCCTCCGCGGCGTGCCGGTTAAGCTGGAGACCGCCGACCGGACCGTCGAGGGCAAGGTGCTCGCGATCGAGAATCGCCAGCGCCCGGTCGGCGACCGGCCCGTCGCGACCCCGTATGTCAACCTGCTGACCTCAGCCGGCATCCGGTCGATCCAGGTCGAGTCGA
>SLFH01000009.1 GCA_007124345.1 Phycisphaerales bacterium
CGCTCAGCCGCCCCGAATCGGGGAAAATGATCGACATGATCATGCGGATCGATGTCGTCTTGCCGGCTCCGTTGGGGCCGATGAAGCCGTAGAGCCCGCCTTCCTTGACGGCCAGGTCCAGACCCTCCACGGCGACCTTCTCGCCGAAGGTCTTGCGGACCTGCTCCATGATGATCGCGTCAGCCATCGGCGCGTGTTCCTCTCTCTGGCCCCGCGTCGCTTCTGGACGGGGTCGCTCTCGGATGATTGCGCGGCGGGTCGGCCAGAGCGCTCGCCGGCCATCGCGGATCGGCGATCGCCCGCCGCGTGGGCGAACTTTGGGCGGCCAAACCGCGGGTGGGGGTCCTGTGATGGGTGGTTTCGGATCCCGCCCCGCCTATTTTCACCCGGTGCCCGACGCCTTCCCCGACATCCCCAAGGCCCTCGCCGAACGCCTGCGCGTGCTGGAGCAGCAGCACCAACAGGCCGAGGCTTCGCTGGCCGACCCCGAGGTCGTCAGCGACCACCGCAAGGTCCGAGAGCTGTCGATTAAGAAGGCCGCTTCCGAACCGGTCGTCGCGGCGTACCGGGAGCTCGAACGCCTGCGGGCAGAGCACGCCGAGCTGACAGCGGCCCTGAGCGACCCCGAGCTCGCCGAGCTGGCGGCACAGGAGCTGCCGTTGATCGCCGAGCGGGCCGAGACCCTGATCGAGACCATCAAGAACCGCCTGGTCACCGCCGACGACCGGGCCGTCGGCTCGGTGATCCTGGAGATCCGGGCCGGGACCGGGGGCGACGAGGCCGGGCTCTGGGCGGCAGACCTGCTCGGCGTCTACCAGAAGTACGCCCAGCGACGCGGCTGGGAGGTCGAAGTCTTCGAGCTCTCGGCCGACGCCGGGCTCGGGGGCGTGCGCCACGCGGTGGTGGGGGTCAGGGGCGAGGGCGTCTGGTCCGAGCTCGCCTCCGAGGCGGGGGTCCACTCGGTCAAGCGTGTGCCGGCGACGGAGACGCAGGGGCGGATCCACACCTCGACCGCGACGGTCGCCGTGCTGCCAGAGCCCGAGGAGGTCGAGGTCCGGATCGACTGGGCGAAGGATGTGACCGAGCATGTGACGACCTCGCAGGGCCCGGGCGGGCAGAATGTCAACAAGGTCGCGACGGCGGTCCACCTCGTGCACGAGCCGACCGGCATCGAGGTGCGGATGCAGGAGTCCAAGAGCCAGCACCAGAACCGCGAGAAGGCCCGTCGCCTGCTGATGGCCCGCGTCCACGAGCACGAACGCGAGGCCAAGGCCGCCGAGCGGTCGGCCGAACGCAAGAGCCAGATCGGCGGCGGCGGGCGCAGCGAAAAGATCCGCGTCTACCGCTACCAGGACGGCATCGTCGCCGACCAGCGGCTTGACACGAAGTTCAACCTCCGCGACATCCTCGAAGGCGACCTCGGCCCGATGTTCGAAGCGCTGATCGAGCGGGAGGTTGCGAGGCGGTTGGAGGCGTTGTGATGCTGTGGCTGGAGCTGTCTTGGATCTGTGGCGCTGGCGGCTTGCCCGCCAGTGTCCCGAAGGCATGAGCGACAAGAATGCCGCGGCCGCGGCGAGGTTTCTTTGATCTTGGGGAAGTGCGTTCGATGACGAACAGTCGACGGCCCTTGATTCCGGTGCAATGGCTCGTGCTCCTGCTTGCGATCAATGTGCTGCTGATTCTGCTGATGGTCTATCTCTTGGTGCAGCAGCGGTTGGTCGTCGCCGTCGCGGTGTTCGCGGTCGGGACCCTCATCAACTTTGGACTCTCGATGCTGATCGCAAAGAAGTATCGTGATGCGATCGTTTCATCGCGTGACCGCGGGCCGCCGGGGACTTGACGCTGCGCCGCGGGGAATCGACACTGGCGGGCAAGCCGCCAGCGCCACAGGTCGACCGCGACGGGTGCTACAAAGAGGAGAACCAAGCGTGAAGATCGATCCGAAGGCCTTGCTCGACCACGACAACGCCTCGTTCAGCGCGCAGCTCGACGCGATCCTCGGCGTGCCCGACCACAGGCACGAGTCGAACGATTTCCAGCGGGCCTGCTCGGCTTTCGCGCACTCGTGTGCCGCCCGCGAGCTCTGGCTGCGCCGCATTGACCCCGAGACGCCGAAGCCCGACGAGGGCGCTGTCGACCTCTTCCCCGAGAGCGTCTACGCCGACGAACTCCGCCCCCTGCTCGACCGCGTCGCGCGGTACTGGGACGGGTACGCCGCTAGGGTCGAGGCGGGGCCGGGGTGGGAGGCCGAGGCGGAGCGGATCATCGAGTACAAATCCACCGAGGGCAAGCCCTGGGCCAACAGCGTCGGCGAGATCCTGCTGCACCTGTTCGCCCACGGGCAGTACCACCGGGGCCAGATCGCGCTCTTGCTGGGCAGGCTCGGCGTCAAGTCGCCCCCGACGGACTACATCATCCGGGCCCGCAACGCCCGCCGGGGCGGGTGAGGCCGCGACGACCCCCCGTCGAATGACCGGTCGTTCGGGTGAGGTTCCTCTTGCAACGGTCCTGGGATTCTGCAACGATCCTCGCCAGAGGAGAGATGCAGATGCGCAGGACCACCGTTGCGATCGCGGCGGCCGCGGGCGTGATCACGCCCGCTTTGGCCGATCCATTCATTGACTTCGCGTTTAACCCCGCCCAGAGCGGGTTTGAAGGGACGCTGAGCCTGGGGGTCGAGACCTCCGGCTCGCTCATCGGCGATTACGACCCCGACACCAATCCGGGCGGCACACGGACCAAACCGGGCCTCTTCGGCTCGTTCGGACCGACCGAGAATGTCCCGGTGCCCGTCGACCTCGGCGTGAGCATCGGAGGGCCCGCCGTGACTTCGATCTCGGGCTCGATGCGCCTGGCGTTCAACGCCGAAGGCGACACGGTCCGCGTCAGCGGGTACAACGCCGCGTGGGGACCGGGATCGATCAGCCTCCCCGCGACGCTCTCGCTCGACCCCGACTCGTTCCGGACCCGCAGCCCGGACTCGACCTTTCCGGGCCTTCCGGTCAACCTGCCCATCGGCGAGATTATGCTGAGCGACCTCTCGATGGTGCAGGTCGGCGACGCCGCGGCGGGAACGCTGACCTCCCGCGCCGGCGGGTTCGACTACCAGGTCACGGTCCCGGTGCTGCTGTTCGGGACCGCGACGCTCTTCGGGCAGACGATCGACATCCCCGGCGTGCCTTTGGCGATCCCGCTCGACGGCGGCGTCGACATCGAGGGCGACGACGCGGTCCTGTTCTCGCAGCGCAGCTTCACCCAGGACGGGGGCGCAGCGCCGGGGCTCCAGCTCCCGACCTTCCCGCTGGATCTGCCAACGGTGTTCCCTACGGGCGAGACGGCGAGCCTGCTCTTCTCGCTGGAGTTGGAGAACATCCTCTTCGCCCTCAGCGGCACGCAGACGCTCGTCAGCAGCGGCGTGGTCATCCCCGCCCCGGGAGCGAGCGTGGTCTTGCCGCTCGCGGGGCTCTGGCTTGTCGGGCGTCGCAGGCGGTGAGGGACGCTCAGCGTCCGGGGCCGGTCAGCTCGACGGCGTGGTCTTCGAGGTTGGGGATCTTCATCGAGCTCGGCGAGAGCCGCCCGTTCAGCGAGATCCCTGTCGGCATCGACTGGTAGGTCTCGATCGAGATCTGACGGATCGGCATCGGGAAGCCGGGGATCTGTGTGCCGTCGTCGCTCATGGTGATCGTTGCGACAACCATCAGGTTCTTCGCGTCGTCGGGCACATGCTCCAGCGGGGTGCGGTCGCCCGCGCCCCCGGCCCGGCCCATCAGGCCCCGGTGCATCGGGTGGCGGTACCAGCGCATGACGGCGTCCTTGTCCTCGAACCAGGCCATGATGACGCTTTTGCCGGATTGGGTCTGGGCGAGTTCGACGCCGTAGCACCCGGGCACGCTCCGGATCGCCCCGGCGAGCATCTCGCCCATGTTCACGGCCGGGACGGGGCGGTCGTTCGGCTGATCTTGGGCGGGCCGTCCTTCCTGAGCGGGTCGGCCCTCTTGGCTGGAGGCGGCGTGGACGGCCCCGACGAGGGCGAGCCCCGCGGCTGAGGCGATCAGGACGAGCGCGGAAAGGCGGCGGAGGCTGGGTCTGGCGGGCATGGGGAGGCTCCTGAGCCCGCTGGGTGGCGGGGGGCGTTGTTGGGCCGAGTTTACTTTCCGGACGCTCGTGGTGCGGAGTGTCTATGCGCCGATTTCATGGAGCGGGGCATCGGGCGGGCTTGAACTGCGAATGGATTCTCGATAAGCTTCGTTGTGAGACCGCGTTCGCATTCTCAATCGCTCCGATCGTTCTGGTTCCTCCCCATGCCGACGACCGCCCATCGACGCGCCGGCTTCACGCTCATTGAGCTCCTGGTGGTCATCGCGATCATCGCGCTGCTCATCGGGATCCTGCTGCCCGCCTTGAGCGGGGCGAGGAAGGCGGCCCAGCAGCTCAAGTGCCTCTCGAATGTCCGATCGCTCGAGATCGCGCACACGATGTACATGGACGCGAACCGGGGCCGGTTCGTCGGCGCCGGGCTCCCGCACGGGGGGGTGGGCCAGGTCGAGTCGGTCGAGCAGGCGTGGCCTTTCGTCTTGCAGGACCATTTCGGCCAGCAGATCGCCCTGCGTTCGCCTGTCGATCGCAGCCGCTTCTGGAATGTCGCCGAGGGGGGCGAGGACGAGGGGATGACGCTCGCCGAGTTCGTCTCGATCGCGCGCGACCCGGCGGCGAGGTCCTCGCTCAGCTCCGCCCAGGTCTCCAGGTGGACGAGCTACGGCCTGAACAACTACACCGTCAGAGGCTCGGCGGCGCCAGCGACGGAATACATGAAGCGCGACCGCTACGACGAGATCCAGCGCATCCCCAGGCCAAGCGCCACGGTGCACTTCCTGATGATGACCTTCGGCGACGGGGACAGCCCCGGCTCGACCTTCGCCAAGAGCGACCATGTCCACGCCGAGGCGTGGGGCGACTTCGGGCGCGACCTTGCGCCCGGGCTCGCCGCAGCAGAGATGCAGACCAACGCCCACGGCGGACGCCGGGGCCGGTGGGATTCGGTGGCGGTGTACGGCTTCCTGGACGGGCGCGCCGAGGCGCGACGCTTCGAGGAGGTCTACCGCGATTTCGACGACAACTCCTTCGACCCGGAGGTGGCCAGATGAAGCGAAACACGATCCTCGCGTGCCTGACCGGCGGCGTGCTGACCGTCTCTGCGAGCAACGCGTCAGCCCAGCTCCACGAGGGCGACATCATCGTCGACATCAGCCCCTGGGGGCAGATCCGCACGGGGGATGTCGATACGGTGAGCGGCCAGGCGAACATGGGCGTGCGTGTCTTCGACGGCTGGTTCGGAAAGCAGCCGAACTTCACCAACGACCCCGGCTACGACACGCTGCTTGGCACCTTCCAGCCCGGCGAGCTTGTCGGCTTCAACATCCGCAGCGCGCTCCGCGTCTGGAACGGCGACGATTTCTCGACGATCGCCGACGAACGCGTGCAGTTCCGCTTCGCCCAGACGCTCCAGGCGATGACGCCCGAGACCGATGTCTGGACGGAGGGCTTCAAGGTCTCGGTGCCGACCGATGGCAAGTGGCACCGGCACATCGGCATGCTGCTGCTCGGCCCCGCCGACGGGCAGGGCGGCTTCCTGCAGCCCTCCGACGGCGTCTACCTGCTGCACATGGAGCTCGATACGACCCAGAGCGGCGTGATCTATTCGCAGCCCTACTGGCTCATCATGAACCAGAACCGCCCGACGCAGGAGGTTATCGACGCCAAGGGGTGGGTCCGGGACAACTTCCTGCCCAGCCCGGACTGCCCGGCGGACATGACCGGCTCGACCAGCCGCTTCTCGCCGCAGTACGGCGTGCCGGACGGGGCGATCGATTCCGACGACTTCTTCTACTTCCTCAGCCGCTTCTCCATGGGCAGCCTCGCCGAGGCGGACCTGACGGGCTCGGCAACGCCCGGTGATCCGGCTTACGGTGTGCCGGATGGGGTGGTCGACGCCGACGACTTCTTCTACTTCCTCCAGAAGTTCGCCGCGGGCTGCCCATGACGGAAGGGATTTCGCGTGTTTGCGCGCCGGGGCCGCCCCTTGCGTGCTCACTCGCGAGAGGCGAGAGGCGAGCGGGATTCTGAGCTCGCCAACCGGTCGAGGACGGAGAGGGAGCGGATCGCCGGCCCGCACGGAGCGTTCGGGCCGGCGTCCGCGTTTTTGCCGTGCGCATTCCCGCTACACTCGCGCATGAACGGGGCGGCAGCCCCGGGGAGTGCCGAGCGTGAGCCCGACTGCAAAGACGCTGGTCTGTGTCCCGATCATGGTTGAAGAGGTGGGGCGTGCGCTCGCGGACGCGAGCGAGGCGTCGACACTCGGGGCGGACCTGGTCGAGTACCGCATCGACGGGTTCTTCGACGGGGAGTTGGACGAGGGGGTGACGGGAGACCTTTGCAGGCTGCTCGATGAGACGCCCTTGCCATGCGTCGTGACCTGCCGGAGTGTCAGCGAGGGCGGGCGGTACGAGGGGGAGGAGTGGGCGCGACTGGACCTGCTCGAAGCGATCGCAAATCGGAAGAAGCCGCCGAGG
The DNA here is from genome assembly GCA_007124345.1 of Phycisphaerales bacterium. Taxonomy (GTDB): domain Bacteria; phylum Planctomycetota; class Phycisphaerae; order Phycisphaerales; family UBA1924; genus SLFH01. The sequence goes on from SLFH01000009.1 coordinate 6,570, forward strand.
GCCCCGGCGTACATCGACGCCGAGTTCGCGTCCTACCGGGATTCGCCGGGGCTTGCGCGACGCATCAACGAGCTGTTCAGTGAATCGGGGCGGGTTTCCACGACCGGGCTGATCCTCTCGGCGCACGATTTCGACGGGCGTCCGGCGGACCTGACGCGCCGCCTGCTGTCGATGCGCGAAGCGGGGTCGGCCAGAGCGCTCAAGATCGCCTTCCGGGCCCGCTCACTGCGCGACAACTTGGAACTGTTCGACCTGCTGCAGGAGCGCGACCGGCCGACGATCGCGCTGGGCATGGGCGAGTTCGGGCTGATGAGCCGCGTTTTGGCGCCGAAGTTCGGCGGCATGCTCACCTTCGCCTCGCTGCGGGATGAGTCGTCGACCGCCCCGGGCCAGCCCACCATCGCCGACCTGCTCGGGCTGTACCGCTTCAGGGAGATCGGTTCGGGCACGCGGGTCTACGGCGTCGTTGGCTGGCCGGTCTCGCACTCGCTCGGCCCGTTCATCCACAACGCGGGCTTCGAGGCGGTCGGGCACGACGGCGTCTACCTGCCCATGCCGATCGCCACCGGCGAGAACGGGCACGCGGCCTTCGAGAGCCTCAAGGCGACGCTCCCGGCGCTGATCGAGTACCCCGGGCTGCACTTCTGCGGCGCCAGCGTGACCATCCCGCACAAGACAGGGCTGCTCAGGCTCGCCGACGAGCTTGGCTGGGAGATCGACGAGGCCTCGCGCGCGATCGGTGCCGCCAACACGCTCGTCGTCGAACGCGACGCGGAGGGCGGGGTCGAGGGGGTGCGCCTGATGAACACCGACTCAGAAGCGATCGCCGACTGCATGGACGAGGCGGTGGGGGGCTTGGAGGGTCTGCGCTGCGCCGTGATCGGGGCGGGCGGGGCGGCCAGAGCCGCGGCGTGGGCGATGGCCTCGCGCGGCGCGAGCGTCGGCGTCTACGCCCGAAAGCCGGAGAAGGCCGTGGAACTGGCCAGATCGCTCGATAGTCCCGACGGTGAGATCACGGCCCATGCGATGGAGGCTTTCGCAGACGGCGGCCACACCGACGCCTTGATCAACTGCACGCCGGTGGGGATGCGGGGCGGGCCGTCGCCCGACGCGTTGCCCATCGAGCAGGCGGCGCTGAAGCGGATGGCCGGCGGGGCGGTCTGTTTCGATACGGTCTACACGCCCGCACGCACGCCGCTGATCGAGGCCGCCGAGCGGGCGGGCCTGCGGACGATCGACGGGGCGTCGATGTTTGTGCGTCAGGCCTCGGCGCAGTTCCAGGCGTGGACGGGCACTGCGGCGCCGGAGGGGCTGTTCCGGCGGATCGTCGAGGAGCGTTCGGCGAGTTGAGCGGGGGGAGGCGGGTTAGTCGACATGCACGCCGCTGGTGCGCAGCACGGTCTTGAACGAATCGCCGAAGACGAAGTTGTGCTCGGGGAACTGGACGCCGCCCATGTTGTTGTCGAGGTGGCTGAAGACGAGGTCGACCTGCCCGATGCGTTCGGTCTCGAAGCCCGGGCTGAGCAGCTCGATGGTGCCGCGGGTGACGGCGCCCAAGGGCATGCGCTGCGCGATGGTGGCGGTGTAGCGGAGGGTGTCGCCCGGGACGGCGTCGCGGTTGAGGATCGCCTTGGTGATCTTGGCGAGGATGACCTTGTGCCTGAAGTTCTCGGCGTGCCCGACGAGGATCCCCGCGGTCTGGGCGACGCCCTCGATCACCAGCGAGCCGGGCATGGCCGGCGCGGCGGACAACCCTTCCATGCTGTCGGCGGGGAAGTGGTCGTGGAGGTACTCCTCCGCGAGCGAGACATTCTTGATTGCGACCAGACGCTCGCCGGGGATGAGTTCGAGGATGCGGTCGATCCAGATCCAACGCATGGGTGCATCACTCTCTGGCGAGCTTGGCCTCGCAGAAACGGACCAGCGCGTCGACCGTGAAGATCTCGGCCACTCGCGTGACCTCGGGGTTTTCGCCCAGCGACGAGAAATCCGCGTGCGGCAGGCGTTCCTTGAGCGCCGCAAGTCCGGACGGCGTCACGCGCCCTTCTCTGACGAGCTCCTCGTTCTGCGTGACATTGTCGGGGAAGAGTTCGCCCTCGCCGATCTGGAAGCCGAAGGTCTGCTCGAGCTGGAACTTGATGTCCAGGAAGTCGATCGACTCGGCCCCCAGGTCAACGGTCAGCCGGGCCTCGGGCGTTACTTCGTCTTCGTCGACGGCCAACGCCTCGACGAGCAGATCGCGGACCTTCTCGAAGATCTCATCTCGGGTCATGTCCGATCCTTGTCTGGCCCGCTCCCCCCGCGAGGGGTCATGGGGCGAGGGGTATCTTAGCGAACGCTTGATGGCGGGCACACCCGGGCCAAAAGCGGTCGGAGTGTAAACTGCCCGGTCGCGGCGGTGTGCGCTTCATCGAGCGAAAGACCGGCGCCGATCACCTTCGCAACGCCTCGGAACATCAGGTTCTCCCCGTCCCCTCCCGTGCGATCGACCTCCACCCGGAGCGTCTCTCCGGGTCGGACAAACCGGCCGTACTTCAGGGCCCGGACCCCGCCGATCGCCAGCCTCGACCCGCCGTCGGGAGATTCCAGCAGGCGGGCGGCCTGGACCATCGCCTCGAGCATGAACACCCCGGGCAGCACGGGGAAGTCCGGGAAGTGGTCCTGGAGGTACTCTTCGGCCGCGCTGACAAGCTTCACGGCGACAATCCTGTCGTCGGTTCGGTCCAGCACGGCATCGATCAGCTCGAAGCGCATCGAGGGCCAGCGTAGTCGCAACACGCCTCAGACTCCAGCGTCGTACCCTCCAGATCATGGCCAGGCTTTGTGAAGATGCGATCTGCCTCCGCGAGGCCGAGTGGTCCGAGACGAGCCAGACCGTCACCCTCCTCACCCGCGAGCACGGGCTCCTGCGGGGCTTGGCCAAGGGATCCCGGCGGGGTCGGGCGGAGTTCAGCGGGGGGTTCGAGCCCCTGACGCGGGGCGAGTTGCTGGCGATGGTCCGGCCGGCCGGTCAGCTCACGCTGCTGACCTCGTGGGATCTGCGGGAGACCTTTCCGGAGATCCGTTCCTCTTTGGCGGTCTTTCACGCCGCGATGTACATGGCCGATGTTGTCCTGCACACCATGACCGAGGGGGACCCGCACCCGAGGGTCTTCGATGCCTTGGCGGGCTCGCTGAGAGAGCTCGGCCCGGGGCCGGCCCGGGACGCCGCTCTCGCGAGCTTCCAGTGGTCGGTGCTGGACGACACGGGGCACCGCCCCGAGCTCCACGAGGACATCCGGGGCCGAGTTCCCCTCCGCGGCGCGTCGAGCCACACCTTTCTTCCCGACCTGGGCGGGTTCACCGAAGACACCGGCCCGGGCGGGCCGGGTTACCGGGTCAGAGCCGAGACACTCGCCTTTCTCCGGCGGCTTGAAGCGGGGGCCCTGCTCCACGAACTGGCGGATCAGGACCCGTCGACGCTCGAGCGGGCGGCGAGGTTGCTGGCGGTCGCGGTCAGGCACACGGCCGGGCGGGAGCCACCCTCATTGGGGTTCGTCTTTGCCGAAACGGCTGTCTGATCCGTGAAGTTCTGGCCCGCTCTCCCCAGAACGCGAAGCCCGAGCCTCGGATCACCGATGGACGCCCGGGCGAAAGAACTTGCGGCGGACCATATATGGACACCAGACTCCTGGAATCGATCCTGAACTGTTCGAGGCTGCCATCGCTGCCGGCGGTGGCGCTGCGGGTGATCGAGCTGACCCGCGACCGGGATGTGGCGATGAGCGAGCTCGCCTCGACGATCGAGAGCGACCAGGGGCTGAGCGCCAAGATCCTCAAGACCGTGAACTCCAGTTTTTACGGGCTGCGACAGCCTTGTTCGAACATCAAGAAGGCGTTGGTGCTGCTCGGTCTCGGGCCGGTCAAGTCGCTCGCGCTGGGCTTCTCGCTGGTCAGCTCGATCGAGATCGACGAGAAGGACGGGTTCCCGTACACGGCGTATTGGCGACGCGCGTTGTACACCGCCGCGGCTTCGAGGCTCGTGGCGGTCAAGTGCTGCCCGGCCGACGATCCCGATGCGCTCTTCCTCGCGGGGCTGCTGCAGGACATCGGCATGCTGGCGATGCACCGGGCGCTGGGGGACGAGTATGTTGCGGTGCTCGATGAGTCCGGCCAGGACCACCGGCACCTCGCGCGGCACGAACTGAACGCACTGGACATCCAGCACCCCGACATCGGCGCCCTGCTCGCTCAGCGGTGGAAGCTGCCCGACGAGCTGCAGATCCCGGTGAAGTACCACGAGCGCCCGACCGCCGCCCCGCCCCGTTTCCAGCGCCAGGTCCGCTGCGTCGGGCTGGGCAACATGCTGCACGATGTGGTGAGCGACGCCGACCCGGCGCCCGCGCTGCGGCGCGTGTACGCCAAGGGGGGCGAGTGGTTCGGGCTGAACAAGTCTGGCGTGGACGAGATCGTCAAGAAGTTGACCGAGTCCGTCCGGGAGCTCTCGGGCATCTTCAGGCTCGACACCGGGGAGCATCCCGACCCGGTCGGGATCCTCCAGGACGCGGGGCGAAGGCTCGACGAACTCTCTCGGTCGGACCCCATCGCCTCGTGTGTCAGCCGGCACATCGACGCGTGCATGGTGCAGGGCGGTGAGACCGACCCGCTGACCGGGGTGCTGAACCGCAACGGGTTCGAGTCGGCCGCCCGCAGCGCGTTCCACCTGACGCGCAGCAAGGGCTCGCCGCTCGGGCTGGTGATTGTCGCGATCGACCGGTTCAAGGAGCACACGAAGGTGGGGCCCGAGGGGCTTGAGGGTGAGATCGCGCTGGGGGTGACCAGTTCGCTCGACCGGCGTTTCGGGCCTTCCAAGGGGGTGGTCTGCCGCTTGGGCTCGGATCTGTTCGCCGTGATCGTCGACGGGCTGGAGCGGGGCGAGGTGACGGAGTTGGCCGATGGGTTCCGTTCGGAGCTTGAGGATTACTCCTCGCAGTGGCTGGTGCCGGACTATCCGGGGGAGCTGCGGGTGACCGCGAGCGTCGGGATCGCGGTCACCGACGCGTCGACCGCCGAACTCTTTTCGACCCCGGACCTGCTGATCGCCTCTGCGATGCGTGCGGCTTTGGCGTCGCGTCAGGCGGGGGGAAACACGGTCCGGGCGTTCGCCCCGGCCAAGAGGGCGGCGTGAGGCCTGAAGGCGGGACTCGGCGGGGGTCGGGCGCATACACTTCGCTTTGGAAACTGGTCTCCTGGAGCCCCGAATGAGCGTGACGACGAAGCTGCTCCGCCTCTATCGTGTCGATCAGCAGATTACTGGCCTGCAATCCCGCCTCAAGGCGGCACAGCGGTTCCTCGACGAGCAGGAACGCCAGATCGGCGGCTTGGACACCAAGCGCAGCGCCATCGACGCTCAGGTCAGGCAGCTCTCGGCGACGGCGGGCAACCTCGAGAACGACGCCAACAGCATCCAAGTCCGGATCGACACGCTCCGCGAGCTGATGAACAACGCCAAGACGAACAAGGAATACCAGGCCTTGCTCGTCGAGGTGAACACGCTCAAGGCCGACAAGGGCAAGATCGACGAGCAGGCGATCGGCTACCTCGAGCAGATCGAGAAGCTCCAGGCCGAGCTCGCTGATCTGAACACCCAGAAGTCCGAGCGGGAGAAGGTCAAGGGCGTCGCCGCGACGGACCGAGACCAGCGGGCCGACGAGATCCGCGACCGCCTCGAAGAGCTCAAGAAGCAGCGCGAGCATCTCGTCAAGGAAGTCCCCGCCGACGCGCTGGCGATCTACAAGGACCGAACGATCCGATTCGGGGACGACGAGGACGGCGTCATGGCCGCCATCCACACGCACGACTTCCGGCGCCACGAGTTCGTGTGCGGCTCGTGCATGATGGGCATCCCCTTCGAGTCGGTCTTGGCGATCCTCAAGGAAAAGCTGACGCCCTGCACTTCCTGCGGGGTGATCATGTTCGTCGAGGAAGACCTCGCCGAGAAGCTGACTGCCAAGTCGAAGTAATCGGGCGAGCGAGACGCACATCACACGCCAGAGAGCGATCCCGGCGACAGGCCATCCTTGTGCGCCCCGGCCACGCCGGCGCGGCTTCCTCTCACGGCGCCCTGAAGATCATCCTTCGTCCTGCCTCGACGCGCCTTCGTGGATGATCTTGAGCACCTGCTCGGGCGTCTCGGCCGAGGCGATCTTCTCGCCCGTCTTCTTCTGGTAGAAGATCTTGGCGAGCTTGGCCAGCGTGCGCAGGTGCGCTTCGGGCGGCAGGCTGACCGGGCTGAGCAGCACCAGCACGACCCGCGCCGGGTTCTCGATCCGCGCGAGCTTCAGGCCTTCCTTGAAGGTCGCGATGTAGACCGTCGGCTTGGTCACCCACGCGACATGCGCGTGCACGAGCACGACGCCCGCGCCCAGCTGCGCGGCGTACTCGCTGGCGGCCTTGACGATCGTGTCGCGGGCCTCGCCCGCTCTGGAGCCGAGCTTGGGCTGCAGCAGTTGCTCGATCGCCGGGCCGAGCTCGCTCGGGTCCAGGTGCAGCAGGATCCGGCTCTCGTCGATCAGCGTCTCGGACTCGGGCAGCGAGTACGCGCCCACCCAGGTGTTCCGCTGCACCGGATCCGCCGGGAAGGCGACGACGATGTTGTTCTTCGGGAGAGTGTCGACGATCCGTCGCGGCATGCGGCTGAGCTGGTGGGTCCAGGCGAGGCGCCCCTCGCGGGCGCTGAGCACCACGATCATGTCGTCGGGTGTCGCCTCGCCTCTGAGGCGTGGGATCGCCTCGGCCCACGAGCGGAGCGCGTCGTAGGCGACGGGCGCCTTGAGCTTCACGCCCTCCAGCCTCGTCTCGATGCTCTTGAGCTCGGTGCCCGAGCCGAGCACGGTGATCTTGGCGCCCAGCCCGCCGGCGAGACGCCCGATGGTCTGCATCAGCTCGATGAACCCGGGCTGGCGCGAGGCGAACTGCGGGGCGAGCACGAGCAGTCGCTTGGTGGTGTTTGGCAGGAGTATTTTGGTGGTCCCGAACCCGATCATGGCTACTTGGAAACGGGTGTCGACGGCAAGAGGCTTTGTCGGCTTATCGATAGTCTAACAAGGCTGCCTGAAAACTTTTCCGCGCACAAAAAGCTGAAACGGCCGATGAAACAACGCCGAGAGATGGCGGAGGGTAAGTTGCCATTGGATTGGGCGTGTGCCGAGGCTGCGGCTTTTGCCACACTCCTGAGCGAAGGGCATCCGTTGCGTCTGAGTGGTCAGGACTGCGAACGGGGCACTTTCAGTCATCGACATGCGGTGCTGCACGACCCGAAAACTGGCGAAACCTTCACTCCGCTGGCCAACTTGGCCGACGTCCCTACCCGGGTGGAGATCGTCAACAGCCCGCTCAGTGAAGCAGGTGTGCTGGGGTTTGAATACGGCTACTCGTTGGACTGTCCCGAAGGTCTGACAATCTGGGAGGCTCAATTCGGTGACTTTTGGAATGTCGCTCAGGTGATCGTGGATCAGTTTATTGCCAGTGCGGAGGACAAATGGGGCAGACTAAGCGGGTTGGTTATGTTCCTGCCTCACGGGTTTGAGGGCCAAGGGCCGGAGCACTGCAGCGCACGGTTGGAGCGATTTTTGATGATGTCGGCGGAGTACAACATTCAGGTCTGTCAGCCGACCACCCCCAGTCAGCTTTTCCATTTGCTTCGTAGACAAATCAAGCGTGCTTGGCGAAAGCCGCTGGTCGTTCTGACGCCCAAAAGCTTGTTGCGTCATCCAATGGTCGTCAGCCCGCTGGAGGAATTTGTTGCGGGAGGGTTCCTGAAGGTTCTTCCGGAAACAGAAACCGCAGCAGAAGATGCCCGCAGAATCTTGATGTGTTCGGGCAAGGTCTATTATGACCTATTAGAATTGCGCCAGCAGTATGAATTGCAGCAGGTTTCGATCATTCGGTTGGAACAACTTTACCCGTTGCGTGAATCGGAATTGTTGGCGGCGCTTGCCCCCTATCCGGATAATTGCGAGCTGTTTTGGGTTCAGGAGGAGCCCAAGAACATGGGGGCGTGGCAGTACATCAAATATCATTTCGGAGATGTTTTGTCGTCCAAGTTTCGCCTGAAATGCATCAGCCGCACCGAATCCGCTAGCCCCAGCACTGGCAGTTTGCGCGCCCACAAGCTGGAACAAGCTGATTTGCTGGAAGCCGCTTTTGAAGATCTACGTCGATAGGGAATCATCGCTTCCTTAAGTTGGTTCCCTCCGCCGCTGGCTAGTTAAATAGCCGGTTGTTAATTGGGGTTGGTCCGGGATGGAATTCGCCAAAACTCCCCGAGTGAGGGGAATTCCACTAGGCGAACATTAATCGATAACAGACCACTAGCAACTTCTGTTGATTTTCCGACAATGGCATTCCAAACTCTGTCCGGCGGGATGATTATTCTTAACCTTTCAGTTTGAGGGGACGGGATGCAGATACTGATTTCAGAAAATGTCGACCAACTTGGGCAATTGGCTGCTGAGCGTGCTGCTGCGGTCCTCCGCGATGCGATCAGCGACAACCGACGTGCCCGCATGATCGTGGCGACAGGCGCGTCGCAGCA
>SLFH01000098.1 GCA_007124345.1 Phycisphaerales bacterium
GTTCGTCGCCCCCGACGATGTCGAGCCCGTCGATGTCGCCTTCCTCTGCCTGCCGCACGGGCAGACCGCCAGCGACATCGAGCGCTACACGCAGCTCGCCGAGCGCGTCGTCGACCTCTCCTCGGACTTCCGCCTGAGCGACGCGGCCCTCTACGAGCGGACCTACGGCGAGCCCCACCCCGCCCCCGCCTGGCTCGACCGCTTCGCCTACGGCCTGCCCGAGATCCACCGCGAGCGAATCAGGGGATCGAGGCTCGTCAGCGGTGTCGGCTGCAACGCGACCGCCGTCAACCTCGCCCTGCTCCCCCTCGCCCGCGCCGGCGTGATCGAGCGGGTGGTGGCGGATGTGAAGGTCGGCTCGTCGGAGTCGGGGGCGGAGCCCTCGGGTTCGTCGCACCACCCCGAGCGGTCGCACGCCGTGCGCACATTCGCGCCGACAACCCACCGCCACGAGGCGGAGATCCGCCAGGCCCTCGGGAACTTTGAACAGCACTTCGACCTGCACTTCACCGGCACCGCGATCGAGCTCGTCCGGGGCGTGCTGGCGACCTGCCATGTCTTCGTGAATCAGGACCTGACCGACCGCGACCTCTGGGGCATGTACCGCGACGCGTACGCCGCCGAGCCGTTCGTGCGCGTCGTCAAGGAGCGCCGGGGGCTCTACCGCTTCCCCGAGCCCAAGATCGTCGCGGGGACCAACTTCGCCGATGTGAGCTTCGTCGCCCAGGAGGGCACGCGGCGCGTCGTGGCGATGTGCGCCATCGACAACCTCGGCAAGGGCGCCGCGGGGTCGGCGGTCCAGTGCATGAACCTGATGTGCGGGCTGGAGGAAACCGAAGGCCTGCTCTTCCCCGGTCTTCACCCTGTTTAGAGCCAGGACCAAACCCGACGCCCATCCGGCGACAGCCACACACCCGTAGAAACACCACGCGGCGGCATGCAAACCCCGCCGCAACACTCGGAACGGAACGAACCATGATCGTCATCAAGATCGGCGGAGCGGAAGGCATCGGACTCGAAGCGGTCTGCAACGACGCGGCCGAACTCGTCCATGCCGGCGAGCGCGTCGTCCTCGTCCACGGCGGCTCGCACGAGACCAACACCCTCGCCGAGCAGCTCGGCCACCCCGCGCAGTTCGTGACCTCGCCCTCCGGCCACACCAGCCGCAGAACCGACCGCAGGACGATGGAGATCTTCCAGATGGCCTGTTGCGGCAGGATCAACAAGCGCGTCGTCCAGATGCTCCAGGCACGGGGCGTCAACGCCGTCGGCCTCTCGGGCATGGACGGCGGGCTCTGGCGGGGCAAGCGGAAGAAGGCGATCCGCATCGTCGAAGACGGGCGGACCAGCGTTCTGCGTGACGACTACACGGGCACCGTCGATCAGGTCAACGCAGCGCTGCTCAACCGGATGCTCAACATCGGGCTCACCCCCGTGCTCACGCCCCCGGGCCTGAGCGAGGAGCACGAGCCGATCAATGTCGACGCCGACCGGGCCGGGGCCAAGACCGCCGGCGCGATGCGGGCGGACACCTTCGTCATCCTCTCCAATGTGCCCGGCCTGCTCCGCTCCTTCCCCGACGAGGGATCGCTGATCCCCGAGCTCGCCCGCGCCGAGCTCGACGCGGCGATCGAGCTGGCCCAGGGGCGGATGAAGAAGAAGGTCCTCGCCGCGGGCGAGGCCCTGGACATGGGCGTCGGGCGGGTGATCCTCGCCGACGCCAGAGCCGAACGACCGATACAGCGCGCCCTCTCGGGCGAAGGAACGGTGGTGTCATGACCACGATCACAACAAACTTCGCCGCGGGCGTGCGCACGCGGCCGGCAACCACGCCCGCCGTCCCCGTGAGCCCCGATCGTGAGGCGATCGACCTCGTCCGCGATCTGGTCGCGGCCCCCAGCATCTCCGGGCACGAGCAGGGCGCGGTGCGTCTGTTCGCCGAGCGGATGTCGCGCCTGGGCTACCGCGCCGCGATCGACATCGCCGGGAACGCCGTGGGTGTGATCGGCTCGACCGATCCCGACGCGCCGGAGATCATGCTCCTCGGCCACATCGACACGGTGCCCGGGCGGATCCCCGTCCGCGTCGACGAGGACGGCTTCCTGTGGGGGCGCGGCTCGGTCGACGCCAAGGGCCCGCTGGCGGCGTTCGCCATCGCCGGCGCGCGAGCAGCACTGCCCGAAGGTGTCCGTCTGATCGTCGTGGGCGCTGTCGGTGAGGAAACGCCGACCTCCCCCGGGGCCCGTTTCATCCGCGACCGCCACCGCCCCGTCGCCTGCATCATCGGCGAGCCGAGCCATTGGGACCGCTACACCGTCGGGTACAAGGGGCGGCTGCTGGTCGAGGCGACCTTCGAGCAGAATGGGGGGCACTCGGCCGGGCCGCAGGGCGCGGTCGCAGAGCGCGTCGTCCGCTGGTGGAACCACCTCCGGGCGAACATCGGGGAGTGGAACATCGGCCGCGACGGCCTCTTCGAGACGATCCAGGCCTCGCTGCAGAACATGGAGACTTCCTCGGACGGGCTGACTGATCGCGCCCGCGCCACCGTGGGCCTGCGCCTGCCGGCCTGGGCCGACCCCGAATCTGTCGAGGCCGACCTGCGCACGATCAGCGCTGGCGTCGACCTCCGCGTCCACGGGCACACGCCGTGCGTGCGCACGGGCAGGGCCAACGCCGTCTCGAAGGCGCTCGCCTCGGCGATCGCCGACGAGGGCGGCCGGGCCCGCGCCGTCGTCAAGACCGGCACCTCGGACATGAACACGGTCTTCAGGGCGTGGGGCTGCCCGATCGCGGCCTACGGCCCCGGCGACAGCACGCTGGACCACACGCCCGAGGAACGCCTCGATCTGGCCGAATACCTGCGGTCGATCAGGGTGCTCAAAGGAGCGATCGAGCGGATCGCCCGCGACTGCGCGCCCTAAGACGGCTCATCCTCATCGCGGTCCGGGTCTGGACGGGAGGGCCTGTCGTGCCAGCCGTCGGCGTCGTGGCGGACGATCTTGCCGGTGGTGAGGTAGATCGTCTGCTCGGCCATGTTGGAGCAGTGGTCGGCGATGTGCGTGAGGCGGTCGGCGATGCCGCTGATGAAAAAAGCGAAGTCGATCGTCATCTCGCCGGACACGACCTTCCCCCGTGCATCGGCGACGATGGCGTCGCGGAAGCTCATCACGGCGTCGTCGGCCCGCAGGGCGAGGCGTGCGAGGTCCGGGTCGGCCCCGTGCAGGGCGGCGTTCACATCGCGCTGGATGCCGACGACGCTGTAGGCCATCACGCGGAGCGTGTCGGGCATCTTGCCATCACTGAAGTTGTGCCTCTGCACATGCTCGGCCATAGCAACGCCGATGTCGGCGATGCGTTCGAGCTCGTTGTTGACCTTCACGATGGTCAGCAGGGTGCGGACCTGGCGCTCGCTGAGCGTCGCGTTGACGCGCGTCGCGTCGGAGAGGATCCTCACGGCGGCGACCTCGATCTCGACATCGAAGCGGTCGATCTCGTCGTCGAGGTCGATGATGCGCTGCGCCGAGTCCGGATCGCGGTCGAAAACGGAGGTGATGGCGGCTTCGACCAAGCCCCGCACTCGCATGCCCTGGGCGTTGATCTCGGCCTTGAGCTTGTCGAGGCGTCTGGTGAACCCTTCGGGTGTGGTCGGCATCGTCGTCCTTCCGGCCCGGGCCGGCGCTGGCGTCGTAGAGACTAGCGTATCCTAACCGGATGGCGTCGGGCACGGACCGTCGCGCCCTACGACCCAGAGCAACCGCCGACCCGGGGGCGAGCCCTCGAAGGAGCAGAAGACATGGCCTTCACGATCGAGGTAGTCCACGCCAGACAGATTCTTGACAGCCGCGGAAACCCGACCATCGAGGTCGAGGTCGCGCTGGAGTCGGGGGCGGTGGGGCGTGCGGCGGTACCCTCGGGCGCCTCGACCGGCGAGCACGAGGCGGCCGAGCTGCGCGACACCGACGAGAAGGCCTACGGGGGCAAGGGTGTCACGCGGGCGGTCGAGCATGTGATCGACCGCATCGGCCCGGCGCTGGAGGGCTTCGACGCGCGCGAGCAGGAGGCGATCGACGCCGCGATGATCGAGCTCGACGGCACCGAAAATAAGTCCGACCTCGGGGCGAACGCGATCCTGGGCGTCTCGATCGCGGTGGCCAAGGCGGCGGCGGAGGCGTCGGGTCTGCCCCTGTACCGCTACCTGGGCGGGTCGAGGGCGAAGGTGCTGCCGGTGCCGATGCTGAACATCCTCAACGGGGGCAAGCACGCCGACAACACGGTTGATTTCCAGGAGTTCATGATCCAGCCCTGGGGCTTTGACGACTTCCACGAGGCGATGCGGGCGGGCGTGGAGATCTACCACACGCTGA
>SLFH01000184.1 GCA_007124345.1 Phycisphaerales bacterium
GCTCCGACGCCTGCTGGTACCGCTCGTCGCGGTCGATCGCGATCGCCTTGGACGCGATCGCACGAAGGTCCGCGTGCAGCCCGGGCACGACCTCCCCGATCGGCGTCCGCGGCTCTTCACGAACAATCCGCGCCGACTCGATCGGCGTCTGCTCCTCCGGGTTAAATCGCAGCGGGCGCTTGTCCGCCAGCAGCTCGTACAGCAGCACCCCCAGCGCGTACACATCCGCCCGCGTGTCGATGTCCGCCCGGTCGACATCGCACTGCTCGGGGCTCATGTACTCCCAGGTCCCCGCGACAAAGCCCACACGCTCGGTCGGGTCCACCGTCCCCGCGAGATGGTTGTCCAGCGTCGAGGCGATCCCGAAATCGAGCACCTTGGGACGGTCCTCGTCGTCGACGAGGATGTTCGCCGGCTTGATGTCCCGGTGGATCACCGCACGCTGGTGCGCGTGATGGATAGCGCGGCAGACCGTGGAGAAGAGCTGCAGCCGCTGGCGCAGCGGCATGTCCCTCGCCGCGTCGGTGATCGACCGCCCCCGGTGCACCAGCTCCATCACGAAGAACGGGATCTCACCCTCGGGACCGTGGTGGACACCGACCTCGTAGATCTGCGCCACCGCCTCGTGCTTGAGCCTTGCCAGCACGCGCATCTCGAGCTGGAACCGCTTCGAGTCCGCCTCGCTGAGCCCCCGGCGCAGCACCTTGAGCGCCACACGCCGGTTCGGCCCTTCCTGCACCGCCTCGTACACGACCGACATCCCGCCCTTGGCGATCCGGCGCCGGATCACGCAAGAGCCGACGCGGTCGCCGGGCTTGAACGGCTCGTCGCTGACCAGCGCCGAGGCGACGGGCAGCACGGGCGCGTCGTCCTCTGGCTCGGGGTTGGCAAGGTCCGCCGCGACGAGCTTCTTCAGTTCGTCTGCGATCTCCGGATCGGCGCGGCAGCACTCGTCGAGCACGCGTGCACGCTCATCGCCCTCGGCCGAAACGACAGCCTCGAACGCGTCGGCCAGTCGATCGGCGCGGTCGGGGGGCATCGCTCAGGGTCCGTCCTCTGGCTCGGGCTCGGCGTCGTCGGCGCCGACCTGGTGGCCCATCTCCTCCAGCGCCACCAGCAGCTTGGCGCGGGCGAGACGCCAGTACTTCTTGACCGTCCGAGGCGCCATCCCCGTGATCGCCGCGGCCTCGTCCACCTTCAACCCCATCAGGAAGCGCAGCCGCACCACCTCGGCAAACTCCGGCTTCTCAGCCTCCAGCCCGTCGAGAGCCTTGAACACATCGGCGAGGATCCCCTCGTCGAACGGCTCGGGGTCGGAGAGCTCGCCCTCGGCGATCGTCAGCGGGATCCGCGCGCGACCCCCGCCCCGCTTGAGCCGGTTCCGCCCCCGCGCCTCGTCGATCAGATACTGCTGCATCGCGCGCGCCACGGCGCCGAAGTAGTGTCGCCGGTTGTCCCACCTCTGCGGCTTGTCGCTCTGCAGACGCAGAAACACCGCGCTGACCACCTCCGTCGGCTCGATGTCGTCGCTCTTGCGCCGCACGAGCGCCGCGGCCTGGCGCCTGACATCCGCGTAGAGGATCGTCCACAGCTTTTCCTGCGAATCTCGGTCGCCGGCGCTGGCGTCATTGATCAGATTCGTCAGTTCTGGCTGTTCGGAAGGGTCCATCAGCGGGTTCCTCGGAAGACGCGCGGCGCGGGTTCGCGCACCACGCCGATATCGGACCGCATCTGCATCCCGTCAAAGCGGATCAGGCGGCACGCCTCGTACGCTTTCGCCCGCGCATCCTCCAGTGTTTCACCGAGCCCGGTCACCCCCAGCACACGCCCGCCTGCAGTCACGATCGTCCCGTCATTCTGGCGCTTCGTCCCCGCGTGGTCGATCACCACGCCTTCGAGCTTCTCCGCAGCCGCGAGCCCCGTGATCGGCACGCCCGTCTTGGGCTTCTCCGGGTAGCCCCCGCTGGCGAGCACGACGCAGCACGCGTGCCTGGTGTCCCACGAAAAGTCCGCACGGTCCAGGTGTCCCTGCGCCGTGAGCTTGAGCAGCCGCACCAGGTCGCCCCGGAACCTCGCCATCAGCGGCTGACACTCCGGGTCGCCGAAGCGCACATTGAACTCAAGCACCTTCGGACCCGCGTGCGTCAGCATGATCCCCGCGTACAGCACGCCCCGATAGGCGATCTCCTCGCGCGTCAGGGCGTCGACCGTCGGCACGAGGATTTCCCGCTCGATCCGCTGGAGCATCCGGTCGTCAAGGTCGGCCGTCGGGCAGAACGCCCCCATCCCGCCCGTGTTCGGGCCCCTGTCCCCGTCCCCGAGCCTTTTGTGGTCGCGGCAGGGCGGCAGCACCATGATGTTCCGTCCATCAACCAGCGCCAGCACCGAGACCTCAGGGCCTTCGAGCTTCTCCTCGATCACCACCGCCCGGCCCGCGTCGCCGTGGATCCGGTCGATCATGAACGAGACGATCGCCTTTGAGGCCTCTTCAGTGTCCTTGGCGACGACGACGCCCTTGCCCTTGGCCAGCCCCGCCGCCTTGACCACCGGCGCCTGTTCGCGCGAGCGGACATACGAGAGGGCCGAGTCGGGGTCGGTAAAGGTCCGCGACTCCGCCGTCGGGATCGCGGCCGCGCGCATGAGCTGCTTCGCCCACGCCTTGTCCCCTTCGAGCCGAGCCCCGTCGCTCGTGGGGCCGAAGACCAGCCGATCGGGCGCCGCGAGCTTGTCGGCGATCCCCTCCGCCAGCGGGTCCTCCGGCCCGACCACGACCAGCCCGATCCCCCGCTTCTCGCACCACTGCACCAGCCGGTACGACTCGCGGACCTCGGTCGGCTGGTCGCAGGGCTGGGCGAGCTGCGCGATGCCCGGGTTGGACATGTGCGTGGCATAGAGCGTGCCGAGCGATGGCGAGGCCGCCAGCGCACGGGCGAGCGCGTGCTCACGCCCCCCGCCGCCGATCAGCAGCACATCGGTCTTGCCGCCCTGAGATGATGAAGCGTCTTGGAGTTGGGCCATCGCCGCGATGATACGGCCCCCAGCCCGCCCGCCGATACCGAAGAGACGCTTTCAGCCCCCTTCTCAACCCCCCTGGAGACAGCCCCACGGGCCCGGAGGCGGGTCCGGCAGGTCTTTCTCATGCGTCTCTGTGCGCACGAGCGTGAACCCCCGCGCCTCGTAGTTGGCCCTCGCCGCCGGGTGGTCCAGCGACGATGTGTGCAGCACGACGCGGTCCGGCTCGTCCGCCCACGCCAGCTTCAGGCACTCGGTCAGCAGCCACCCGCCCAGCCCCCGCCCAACAAACGCGGGCAGCAGCCCGAACTGCTCGATGCTGGTCTCCCGCCCGCCCCCCGACGCCTCCCGGCGATCCAGCTCGAAGTACCCGCAGGGCGTGCCCCGCACCGAGGCGACCCAGGTCTCATACCCCTCGCGCCCGACCACCTCCAGCCACCGCTCGGGCGTCCACGCCAGCCGGTCGACCCACCACCACCCATGCCCGACCGCCACATACAGATACCTGTTCAGGTGCGGGCAGGGCGCCTCCGCCCTCACGATCGCCGCCCCCTCCGGAGGCGACCGTCCCGGGCGCTGCACCGACCGATCCGTCATCTCGTAGAAATAGGTCGTCTCTTCGACACGCACGCCACGCTCCCCTGCCCGGGCCTCAGTGCCCCGCCGGCCTGCCGCCCTTGCGCGAATCGCTCGCCGCGTGCTTCCATCCGTGCTTGTCAACATAGATCGCCTGCACCACCCCGACCGTCCCCGTCTCGTCCGTCGAATGCCCGAACCGACGCATCGCCCGCCGCAGCGCCCGCGTCTCGGGCGAGGGCTCGAAGAGCAGCCGATCGGGCGTCCACTGATGGTGCACGCGCGGGGCGGTCACGCCGTGCTCGGGCGGCATCGCGAACAACAGCGTGTTCAGCACCACCTGCGCCGTCCCGCTGATGATCCTGGGCCCCCCGCTCGCCCCCGCGACCATGACCGCCCGCCCGTCTTGAAGCACGATCGTCGGCGACATGCTGCTGAGCGGGCGCTTGCCCGGCTCGGGCAGGTTCCGATCCGACTGGCGCAGCCCGAACGCGTTGGGCGCGCCGGGCACGGTCGTAAAGTCGTCCATCTCGTTGTTCATCAGAAAGCCGAAGCCCGGGACCGCCACCAGCGACCCGCCGATCAGGTTGATCGTCTCGGTGCACGCGACCGCCATCCCGCTCGAATCGACCACCGACAGATGGCTCGTCCCCCCGCCCGCGCTTTCCTCGGCGTTCTCCGGCGTCACCGAACCGTACGCGAACAAGTCGTCCAGCGTCCGCTCCGGGTCGACCCGCGACGCGAGTTCGGCGATGTACGCAGGCGAGGTCAGCC
>SLFH01000020.1 GCA_007124345.1 Phycisphaerales bacterium
AGTCTGCGGGAAGCGATGATTGGATCGCCGTTGGCGTCCATCTCGTACACGCTGATGGCGTTGGCGCTGTACTCAGAGACGATCATGCTCGGCTGGTCGAAAAGCGGCGAGAGCAGAGGCACATAGGTAAAGCCCTCGGGCCCGCCGGGGAGGGTCGCGCCGGGGATCTGGGTCGCCCCATGAATGTCGATGATGCCGCCGGGGCCGACGGTGTAGTCGATGTGGTAGTACTGCCCGCCGCCGTACGACGAGATGCGCATCCCGCCCGCGCCGGGATAGTTCTGCGGAATGAAGTTGACCGAGGCCGAAGACGAGGCGACGCCGAACTGCCCGAGCGGGATGTTGTTGACGACTTCGCCGGTGGAAAGGTCGATCTGGCCGTACGCGTTGGTGGGCCAGCGGGCGAAGGAGATCAGCCCGCCGGGATCGGGGACGATGCCGCCGTCATTGTTTGGGGCGTCGGCGACGCGCGTGCCCGGGCCCGCGAAGCCGGTGATGAATCCCTCGCTGTCGCGCTGGATCGGGACGGCGTACAGCGCTCCGTTGGCGCTGTTTGCAGCGCCGCCGAGATAGAGCGTGTTGGGCTGGCTGGGCAGGATGAACAGCCCGCCGTAGTTGATCGGCACTCCGGTCGCCGACCCGAGGTCAACAAAGGAATACTCGGAGGCGAACTCCGGCGCGATGGTCTGGCCCTGGACGAGGGCGCACGGGGCGATCGCCAGGCCGGCGATGCAAACAACCTTCTTCATGGTGTCTCTCTCCTCACGCAAGGCCGGCGCTGGTCGCCGGCCCGCGAAGCGAGAGCATACGCGCAACTGCGGATGACGCCAACACAAATGGAGTCAGAACGCGGTCTTCGGACCGATAAACACACCCGTCAGACGCGTGTGCAGCGGTTGTTTGGGCGAGAGAGAGTCCGATACACGGTAGGTGCGGTCGATCCTCAGACGATCTCGACGATCTCGAATTCCTTGACGCCGCGGGGCGCGCGGACCTTGATCTTCTCGCCGACTCGGGCCTTCATGAGCGCCTCGCCCATCGGGCTGTTGAGGGTGACCTCGACGACATCCTCGTCGTCGCCGCCCGCCTCGCCGACGAGGCGGAAGAGGTCTTCGTCTCCCGAGTCGGTCTCTCGCAGTCGGACGGTGGTGCCGAGGAAGACGACGCCGGCCTCGGTCGCGGCGTTGTTGTCTTCGATCACCTGGACGCGCTGGAGGCGCTCTTCCAAGCGACGGATCTCCGCCTCTTCTAGGCCCTGCTGCTCGCGAGCGGAGTGGTACTCGGCGTTCTCCTTGAGGTCGCCGAGGTCCCGGGCTTCGGCGATGCGCTCGGAGATCTTCGAGCGGTTGGCGATCAGCTCGCGCAGGCGCTTCTCCAGCCTCGCCTTTTCGTCCTTGCTCACGAACTCCATGGTTCCAACTCCTGCTCAACTACGCGGAAACGCCCGGGCGGTTGGGCCCGATCGGCGGTGCGAAAGTCTACTCACGGTTCAGGTTTCGTTGCGACGCCTGCGGCAGGCGACGAGCGCCACGCCCCACGCGCCGGCGGCCGCCAAAGCCGTCGCGCCCAGCGACGCGCGGTGCGCCGGGCCGATCATCGCGGCGCGCCCTGTCCATGGGCGGTCGCGTGCGATCTCGTAGATGGCCGTCATCGGTGAAAGCATCCGGGCGGGCCTCGAAGCAATAGCGTCGGCGCCGGGCGCTCTCCCGGCGTCGGCGAGGGCGACAAGCCCCCCCGACAGCACCAACGCCAGACAGCATAGGACCCCCGCAGCCCGGGTGCCCGTGCGGGGCTCGCCCTCCTCCCCCGCTGTCGGAGGCCCCTGCGTGCACGCGATCACCGCCCCTGTCAGCAGTGTCCAAAGCACAAAGAGCACCGACAACGCCAGCACCACTTGCCCGTCCCACCTGGCGAGCCAGAGCTGCGGCAGGATCAGCGCGTGCCCCGTCACGATGATGATGCCCGCGTCCTTGAGCGTCGCGCGGACGCCGCCTTCTCTGGGCATCGCCTGGCTCAGGCGCATCAGGGGCCAGAGCAGCCCGACGCCGACCATCATCATCAGCAGGCCCATGCGCGCCGAGGGGCGGAAGGCGACGGGGTCGAACGCGACCATGCCGCCCGATCGCGCGAACATCGCCGCGGCGCAGAACATCAGATAGATCGTCCAGAGCAAGACGAACACGCGGGGCTCGCCCCTGCGGTGCGACCAGTCCGGCGCGTGCTTTGGGGTTCGGCCGAAGATGTCGCGGTCGGGCCGGTTGTCGGCGGCGGCGTCTCGCGGCTGATCGTCTGTGTCGTCTTCGGGTGATTCAGCTGTCGTCGGCTCGGAATCAGACTGTGTTTCGTCGATCGCGGCGAGCAGGTCTTCGAACGAGACCCGACGCGCCGGGTCCTCGCCTGTCGGGTCTTCGCCCTCGGGCCGACGCGGCGGCGGCGCTTCTTCGGGGCTGTCTCCTGGGCGGTCTTTGGGGTGTTCATCCCCCGACCGCCCGTCGTGCGTCGTCATGGCCTTCGGACCGAGTCGTGCCTGACGATCTGGTTCTGCACGAGGTCGTACACAGCGCCGCCTTCGAGGAGCCAGTCGCGCCAACGCGACTCTGCGAACATCGCGCGGAGGCGGGCGAGCTTGTCCTCGTCTGAGGGTTCTTCGGGGTTGAACACGCCCGTGGGGCCGCCCCAATGGATCCGTGAGCGAGAGCGGCCGGCGCCCGCCGCGTCACGGCTGAGACGCACCACAAGCTCAAGACGCTGGCGCGTGCTGAACGGGGCGAGGTCGATCTCGGCGATCGCTTCGGCGTACGGCTCCCCCGCAAGCATCGACGCGAGCGCCAGGCCGGCCTCGATGTCTTTGCCCACCCAGGGGGTCGCGTAGTCCGGCCCGCCATCGGAGCGGATGGGCGGCTCGTGCAGCGTGTTGGTGACCAGGAGGAGCGCCGGGCCGGACCCCGCCGGGCGCCAGAGCAGGGGCATCAGCTTCCCCTGCGCCGAGACCAGGCGGTCGCCCTCGCGCGTCCGCACATACGCGGCGGGCCTGCGCCACACGCCCTCGACCTCGATCGCGCCGTCGGCGGTTCGCCGGACGATCGGCCGACCGTCGAACCACCCGCTGCGCTCCAGCTCGTCGCCGACGCGAGCGAGCTGCGCGCGAGAGAAGGGGTCGCGGTCGTTCTCCGCCGCGGCGAGCGCGAGCTCTTCGATATCGCTGCGCAGGGCGGGGGCGAGCCACGCGCCGCGGTCGCCCTCGGGCCAGAGCATGCGCACCGAGACGGGCTCGGCGAGCCTCGCGTTGGCCGAGGCCTCGCTGAGGCGGTCGATCCCGATGCCGGTCCCCAGCGCCGCGCCGACGCCCGCCAGCGCGAGCGCAAAGCCCGGGAGGACCCGGCGAAGCCGCTCGGTGTCGATCCGCTCCCAGATCGGCGGGCCGAGCTTCTTCTTGCGGGCCGACTTCTTCTTTGCGTTGCTCTTGCGAGCCATGTCACTCCCAACCGCTCAGCGATTCAAAGTTTGTTGATTTCTCTCTTCGCTCACGCGCCGCGGGCCGCCGCCAGCTCCACGAGTTTCGCGCAGAGCTTCGCCATCGGCATGCCCGCAGCCTTGGCCGCCATCGGAAACAGCGAGCTGGGCGTGAACCCGGGCATCGTGTTCACTTCGAGCATCCAGGGCGCAGAGCGTTCGTCCATGATGAAATCCACGCGGCAGAGGTCGCGCACGCCGATCGCGTCGGCCGTCAAGAGCGCGTGGTTCTGCACAGTCCGCGTCAGGTCGCCGGGCAAGTCGGGGTCAACGAGGTACCGCGTGTCGCCCCGCTCGTACTTGGCCTGGTAGTCGTAGACGCCCGAGGCGGGGACGATCTCGATCACCGGCAGCGCCCGTCCGTCGAGCACCGAGACCGTCAGCTCGCGCCCCTTGACATAGGGCTCGGCGAAATAGCGCCTCGATGGGTCCTTCGCCGCGTCCTGGCGCACCGTCTCGATCGCCCGCTTCCACGACGCCGCGTCGGTGCAGATGTAAACGCCGAAGCTGGAGCCTTCGCGCACCGGCTTGACGACGAGAGGCAGATCGCCGGGCGGATCGTCGCGCGAGGGGTCCACCACCGCCTTCTGGCTGATGCGCACGCTCGGGGCCGCCGAAGCAAGCTTCGCGGTCGCGAGCTTGTCCATCGCGATCGCCGAAGCGTCCGCACCGCTGCCGACGAACGGACGTCCGAGCTCTTCGAGCAGGAGCTGCATGGGCCCGCCCTCGCCCCAGGGCCCGTGCAGCACGGGGAAGACGACATCGCCCTCCATCGCGTTCAGCTCGTCGAGCGACGGCTTGTCGACGGTCTGGGCGTTGACCTCGTAACCGG
>SLFH01000068.1 GCA_007124345.1 Phycisphaerales bacterium
AGACGCCCAGCCCGGCCCTCGCCAGCCCTCCGGCCAGCACCCTGTGCAGGGGGAGTTCGTCCATCGCGTCCAGGCCCCGCACCGCCTGCTCGGCCCGCAGCTCCGCCTCCGAATCCGCGAGGATCCGGGCCAGAAGATCCGCCAGGAGCCAGGGCGACGCGAGGGTGTCGGCGTTGTCGCTGTCGGGCTGGTTTGCATCCTCGGACACTTTCCGCCATGATCTCGCCTTCCCGGGCCGGCAGCAAGCGCGCCGCCAAACGCCAGGAGCCCTCACAGGAGCCCTGATCAGATGGAATCGATCAACAACTTCGTCAACACACTCAACGGGTACCTCTTCAGCAACTTCACCGTCTACGCGCTGCTGTTCACAGGCGTGCTCTTCACGATCTGGAGCGGCTTCGGCCAGTACCGCGCCCTCACCCACGGCGTCGGCGTCGTCCGGGGCAAGTACGACGACGGGAAAGACCCCGGCGCCATCAACCACTTCCAGGCGCTCTCGGCCGCACTCTCCGCGACCGTCGGCCTCGGCAATATCGCGGGCGTCGCCGTCGCCGTCGCCATCGGCGGGCCCGGCGCGATCCTCTGGATGTGGCTGATCGGTGTCCTCGGCATGGGCCTGAAGATGACCGAGGTCACCCAGTCCATGCTCTACCGCAACACCGACGACCCCGAGAACCCGCACGGCGGGCCGATGTTCGTCATCAAAGACGGCTTCAAGAAGTGGGGCCTCGGCCCCCTCGGCGCGGCAATTGGCGCCGTCTTCGTCGTCACGCTCATCACCTCGGCGATCACCGGCGGCAACATGTTCCAGGCATGGAACGTCGCCGATGTCACCAACACCTACTTCGGCATCCCCCAGATCATCCCCGGCATCATCCTCGCCATCATCGTCGGCGTGGTCATCATCGGCGGCATCAAGCGCATCGGCGCCGTCGCCGGACGCATCGTCCCCTTCATGTGCGTCGTCTACCTCCTCGCCGCGGGCTATGTCCTCATCGTCCACTTCGCCGACATCCCAGGGATGCTCGCCCTGATCGTCAAGAGCGGCCTGCCCACATGGATGGGCGGCGAGTCCGCCGACGCCACGGGCGCTTTCCTCGGCGGCACCTTCGGGTTCGCCGCGCTCTGGGGCATCAAGCGGGCCCTCTTCAGCTCCGAGGCCGGCCAGGGCTCGGCCCCCATCGCCCACTCGGCCGCCAAGACCGACGAGCCCGCACGCGAAGGCGTCGTCGCCGGCCTCGAGCCTTTCATCGACACCATCGTCGTCTGCACCATGACCGCCTTGGTCATCCTCGCCAGCGGCGCGTACAACCGCGGCCCCGAAGCCCTCATCGAGGACCCGACCCAGATCAGCATCGTCCAGGCGACCGATTCCGACGGCAACGCCCTCGAAAACACCTGGACCGTCCAGACCGGCGACCTCCCCTTCAAAACCCCCGAGGCCAGACGGATCCTCCGCGCACGCGAGGCCGAGTCCGGATGGCGCGACGGCCAGACCGTCTTCGTCGTCGTCGAGGCCGACTTCAACGCGGACACCGGCCAGAACCTCCGGCGCATCAGCGGCAGCGTCCGATTCACCGACCAGGACACCTGGATCGTTCAATGGCGGTCGATCTCTTCTGAAGCCGTCCCCGCACTCCGCACCGACCCCGACACCGGAGAGCCCGACACCGGAATTTATGTCGATTACGCGGGTGCATCGCTCACGGCCCACGCCTTCGATCGCGTCCAGCCGGGCCTGGGGATGTATCTTGTCACCATCGCCGCGTGGCTCTTCGCCGTCTCGACCATGATCTCCTGGTCGTACTACGGTGAGCAAGGCGTCTACTACCTCTGCATGCAGCTCAACGACGCCACAACAAAGGCGATCGTCCTCGTCTACAAGCTGATCTACTGCGCGCTCATCTTCCTCACCACCGTCGCCGCGATGGAGATCTTCACGGCCTCCGACGGCTCAAGGCAGCCCCTGATCGGCACCGACGAGCAGCTCGACATGTGGACCACCCTCGGCCTCGGCGTCATGCTCGTGGTCAACATCCCCATCATGCTGATCTTCGGCGCACAGGCCATGAAGGCCTACCACGAGTACATCGGACGCCTCAAGCGAGGCGAGCTCGACGCACACCCCGCACCGCCCATCACCGATGTCGCCGAAGGCAAGGATGTCAAGCCCGACTACGACAAGGACAACGACAAGGCGTAAACGCCGACATCCAATCCCAAGTTCACTCTGTGGCACTGGCGGCTCGCCCGCCAGTGTCTACTTTTTTCCCTACCCGTATCGCGACTCACCGCTCTCGCCCGCGAAGCGGGCGCGGAGCTTTGGCACGGTTGAGTCGATCAAGACGCAAAGCGTCGCAGGTCGGCGAACCCGTGGACAGCGCCATATAAAAACCCGCCCCGCGAGGGGCGGAGGAATCAAGCATGCGCCGTCCCTTCAGGACGGCCTCAATGCCGCCGCCATCCACGAGTTCGGCTCGGCTCCCGCCTCGCTTCACTCGTGGCAAGGCTCATCCGCTCCTTCAGAGCGGCAACACACCCAGACTGTGCAGCCTCAATACATGCCCCGGACGGCACGGCCCTCTCAACCCTCGCCTCTCTACCCCTCTCGCCCGGCCCCGCCGGGCGCAAGCGCCTTCTTCACCTTCTCCACCTGCTCCCGCGCATGCTTCGCCGCACTCTCCCGCGACTTGCGCACGCAAACCCGCCACACAAACGGCAGCGGGATGATCGTCAGCGGGTAGTACCACAGCCGCGTATCGATCCAGCCCCACCGCCCCGGGATCAGCTTGTCGGTGAAGTACCGCCCCGGCTCGACCGTCAGCAGCAGCACCACAACAAACACGATCGGCAGCGCCCGCCGGATCGTCATCGTGAACGACACCACCGTCCGGGTGCCCTCGCAACGCAGCTTCGCCAACAGGTCGTACTCGAACGGCGTACCCAGCGCGTCGAGCATGAACCCCTCGTCGGTCTTCTCGTACCCGTCCAGACGCCCCCGCCTCGCCTCGGTCAGCAGACGCTCGTGCACCGCCTCGGGCGAGAGCTCTGTCTCCACAGGCTCGAACTCCTGTGGCCAGGTGATCGCCTGCTCGGCGTTCGACTTCTCAGCTGCGGCAGGGGCGGCATCTGTAGCGCTCAAGGGCTCTGCTCCTCCGCCCAGATCACCATCCCGCGGAACTTCGGCCCGGGGTCGCGGTGGGGGACTCGTGAGGGGACTCGTCGGGGTCTCGGGCGGCATGGTATCGGGCCATCGGGAATCGTCGATCCGTCCCCAGAGTTGATTCTCTGAACCATCGGCCGCAGCGGGCGCCGGGTTTGGCCGTACCCTCTGACGAAGGCCGCCCAAACCGCCGAAGGACGATCCACCGAGCCTCGCACCACCGATGACCGACCTCAGCCAGCCCAACCCGGCCCTCCGCCTCGTGCGTCCGCCCAGCGACGCCCCGAGACGCCCCCTGCTCAGGGTGGAAGAGGACCGTCCGGCACCCAGGTCCTCCGCATCCAAAGCCAGGGCCAACGAGGTCGCCGCCGAGAACAAGGCCGCCTCGACCGTCTCCGCTTCCGACGCCCGGTGGATCTTCGCCGTCCGCGTCTCAGAGCTGCTCGACGGGGGCAAGGCCGCCGTCCTCACACCCGACCGCCGCCAACGCCTCCTCCGCCTGGCGACCAACATGGGTCTCCGCCCCTTCGACGCCAACCTCATCATCGCGATCGTGCAGGACGAGGCCCGCCACGGCGTCACCCCCTCCCCGCTCAACACCGACACCGAGCAACGTCTCGCCCTCGTCCGCCCCGCCGAGCACGCACACCCCTCGCCCTGGATCTCCATCGCGCTGGCCGTCCTGCTCGCCGGGCTGCTCTTCTTCGCGCTCGTCGGCTGGGTCGTTGCCTGAGGGCGGGCGCGGGGTGTAGGGCGCGGGGCGCTGGGGGAGGCAGCGGCCTTCCGCCGCGGCTTCTCTTCAGTTTGCATCGCCCAGAACCCGAGCCTCGGGCGCACGCCGACTCTGGGCCCCTGCATCGTGCGAAGCTACGCTCGACGATCCATCCCATCGCACGCCGCACAGCAGGAGCACCCCATGCCCCCCATCGAGCCCGGCAAGAAAGCACCCGCCTTCACCCTCAAAGACCAGGAGGGCAAGACCCACAAACTCACCGACTACGCCGGCTCGCCCCTCATCCTCTACTTCTACCCCAAAGACGACACCAGCGGCTGCACCGACCAGGCCTGCCAGTTCCGCGACGGCCTGCCGAAGTTCAAAAAGCTCAAGGCGAAGGTTCTCGGCGTCTCCATCATGGACACCAAGAGCAAGGCCAAGTTCGCTGCAAAGAA
>SLFH01000163.1 GCA_007124345.1 Phycisphaerales bacterium
AGAAGTTCTGGACGAATCCGTCGTTGTCCCAGACGGAGTTGTCGGGGAGGCCTGTGGGTCCGCCGGTCCATGCGACGATGTCGCCGTTGAAGAGGACGTAGCGGTCGCCGCCGGAGACCTGTCCTCGGACCATCCAGTCGCCGTCGGCGTTCATGATCTGGTTGTGGGGCGTGAGCGCATCGTTGTTGAGGACTGTGTCGCCGGGGATGGGGTTGCCCGATCGGACGACGGCGTCGTTCTCGACGGTGGTGACATTGTTCTCACCGGTGGCGTTGTTGCCAGTGCCCCTGATGATGTGGCTGGAGCCGTCGGCGTTCATCTCGAAGGTGTTGGCGGTGAGGAAGTTCCAGGTGTTGGTGGGGTCGAGGCCGATGCCCGTGGGGGCTGTGACGCCCCGCTGGTGGAGGACCTGGTCGTTGAAGATGGCGGCGCGGTTCTCAGATGAGGGCACGCCGTTGAAGTTGCCCGCGATGAAGCCGACCTGGCCGCTGTTGGCGATGTTGGCGGAGTTGAAGAGGGTGCCGTACTCGGCGCCGGCGATGCCGGGGACCGGATCACCGGTCTTGGCGGGCTTGGAGAAGTCCGCGGTGGCTGCGTCGAACTTGAGGATGAAGTGCTCGACGGGGGAGTCGTCGTTGCGGGTGCGTGCGACCCAGCTGCCGCTGTTGTTGATGGACATGGCTATGTCGATGATGCCGATGGCGTTGAAGCCGCCGATGGGCTGGACGGGGTCGAGGTCGCCGCGCTGCAGGACGGTGGTGCCCTGCGTGCCGCCGCCGACGAGGATGAGCTGGCGCTGGGCGAGGTCGGCGTCGGCCTCGGCGCGGAGGATCCAGAGGCTGCCGTCGGGGCTCGAGTAGGGACGCTGGAAGGTGCCCGTGATCGTGCCGGTCGCGGTGTTGCGGAACTTGAAGCCCGGGCGTCCGGGGACATTGGAGTTATCGAGCGACTCGACATTGGTGAAGATGGTGTCGATGGCGGGGAAGTCCGCGGCGCTCTGGACGATGAGGAGCGAGACCTCGGCGGTGTCGTTGGAGGGGTCGGGGTCGGGGCCGGCGTGGCTGATCTCGACGCTGGCGATCGCGTTGGTGTTGGGCGCGGTGGCGGTGGTGTTGACGGTGAAGGAGCCGGTGTTGTTGGCGGCCAGGGATCCGACATCCACGGTGACGGTGCTGCCGACGATCGTGCCGGCGGAGGTCCCGGTGATGTTGAGCTCGGGGGGCGCTGTGAAGACGACCTGGACATCGGCGGCGCCGACGGGGCCGAAGTTCTCGTAGTCGATGGTGAAGTTGACCTCGCCGTTGGAATCGATGACGACGGGGTTGGCGTCTGCGGTCATGGCGACGCCGAGGTCTGTCTCTCCGACACCGACGGGCACCATGACGATGTTGTTGTCGAGGTTGGGGTCGAGCTCGTTGATGTCGACCTCGCCGACGACGAGGTAGTCGCCGGGGGCCGTGGCGTTGGCGACGACATTGATGGTGGTGGTGTCGCCGGAGATCAGGTCGCCGAGGTTGGCGGTGAGGACATTGCCGACGAGTGTGCCGCTGCGGTCGTCGGAGACATAGTCGAGGCCCGCGGGGAGTTCGATGTCGACGACGACGCCTGTGACATCCGCGGGGCTGGGGTTGACGACATTGAAGGTGATGGTGGTGTTGTCGCCGATGCCGATGTTGCTGGGATCGGCCGAGCCGAGGATGCGGACATCGAAGGGCTCGGGCGGGACGGCCCGGCGGACGGCCAGGGCGCCGATCACGGTGGTCTGCGTGATGCCGGCCCAGTTGAAGGTGATCGAGCCGGTCGAGCTGCTGGTGGTCTCGAAGGCGAGGTCGTTCCAGACCTGCGTGTCGCTAGAGATCTGGTCGTTGATGACGAAGCGCGCGTTTCCGGTGCCGGACGGCTTGACCTGGTTAAAGGTGAAGGCGTTGATGCTGTCGCCGTCGCTGACGCTGACGGCCTGGTCGATGGCGCTGGTGGTGCGGTAGGCGACGAACCAGTACTCGTAGGGCGTGTTGGCGTCGAGCCCGGTGATCTCGACGAAGAACTCGCCCCCCGATCGGAAGCCGTAGCCGGTCATGCCCGAAAGGTCGTAGCTGTGCTGGGGAACGGCGTCGGCGTCGAGCGTCGAGGTGGAGAGGAAGACGAAGCCGCCTGAGGCGCCGCCGCCGAAGTTGATCCCGACGGGGGTGGACACGCCGGTATCGTCGAAGACATTCGAGAGCGTGCCGTCGGCGGTCGAGATCCGGTTCCAGTTCTGCGGGTCGGGCGTCGTGGACGCGGCGGTCGTCCAGTTGAAGCCGATCAGGTTGTCGGTGGCGAGCGTGGTGCCCGCCGCGGCCGCCAGGACCGCGCCTGCGGCCATGGCTCGTGTCAATCTGCGTGCTGTCTGTGACATCTCTGTGATTCCTCCGGGGGGGTGTCAAATACGACATAACTCGCCCAAGCGCCTTGCTCGGGCTTCTGAGTACTGAAACGGGGTTGTCTCGGTCTTTTCACGAGTTTCTTGGGATGTTCAAGATAGTGGAAATGCCGTGTTGTGTCAATAGTCGGTGTCCGTGTTTTTGCCCTGATTTCACGCTTGCACGCGCACCCCTAGTGTTCGGTGCGCGACTCATGTGTGTGAGGGTTGGATCGCGCCTCACGCTCCGTCAGCGTCGATCGGGCGCGCAGCGTGGTCGTGCTGCGCGCGCCGATGCGCGATCGTTATCGGCGGCATCGCGGACGGATCGCGTCGGTGTCACGAGCGCCGGTCGTGGCTCGGGGACCTCGGCGTCCCGGCGTGGGCTCGCGGCTGGTGGCGACGCCGGTTGCTGGGGATCGGGGGGCGGTCTGGCGGCGCCGGGAGCGGGCCCGGCGGCTCCTCCTATAGTGCCCGCCCGGGTGTGTGGGGGGCCCGTGTTCGGTAGAGCAACATCCGGAGCCAGGAGCGAATCGCGTGGCAGAGAAGAACTACGACATGATCGTCATCGGCGGGGGCCCGGCCGGCTATGTCGGCGCGATCCGGGCGGCCCAGCTGGGCTACAAGGTCGCCATCGTCGAGCGGGCCAAGCTCGGGGGCGTCTGCCTGAACTGGGGCTGCATCCCCTCCAAGGCGTTGCTCTCCAACGCCGAGTTGATGGAGAAGCTCCACGAGAAGGAGCTCTGGGGCCTGAAGATCAAGGGCGAGATCGGATTCGACTGGGACCAGGTCATCGGGCGCAGCCGCGAGGTCGCGGGCAAGCTCAACAAGGGTGTTGAGTACCTGATGAAGAAGAACAAGATCGACCACCTCGTCGGCTCGGCGAAGCTGGTGGAGGCGGCCAAGGGGGGCAAGCCCTGCAAGGTCGAGGTCTACGACTGCAAGGTGAAAGAGGAGCTGACGAGCGCCCCGGCCGAGCCGGCCGACAAGGTCCGCGAGACGCTGACGGCCAAGTATGTGCTCGTCGCGACGGGCTCTGTGGCGCGCGACCTGCCCTTCGCCAAGTTCGACGGCGACCGGATCTGGGGCGCCCGCGAGGCGATGTACAACAAAGAGATGCCCAAGAAGCTGATCGTCGTCGGCGCCGGCGCGATCGGGATGGAGTTCGGCTACTTCTACAAGCAGTTCGGGACGGAGGTCACCGTCGTCGAGATGATGGACCGCGTCCTGCCCGTCGAGGACGACGATGTCTGCAAGGCGATGGAGAAGGTCTACAAGAAGCAGGGCATGAACTTCAAGCTCGGCTTCATGACCACCGGCGTCGAGAAGACCAAGAACGGGGTGAAGGTCACCATCTCGCCCGTCAAGGACGGCAAGCCCGACGAGAGCAAGAAGGAGACGCTGGAAGCCGACCGCGTGCTCCTGGCCATCGGCGTCAAGGGACGCTACGACGGGCTGTTCGACGAGTCGCTCGGGCTGAAGACCGAGAAGGACCACATCAAGACCGACTACAAGCCGGGCGATCTTGAGCAGGGGACGATCGACTACAAGACGAGTTTGGAGGGCGTGTACGCCGTGGGCGATGTGATCGGCCCGCCCTGGCTGGCGCATGTCGCCAGCGAGGAGGCGATGCTCTGCGTCGAGCGGATCGCGTGGAAGGACAAGAAGCTCGACCACGAGCCGATCCCGCTGGACTACTCGGTGATCCCCGGTTGCACGTACTGCCACCCGCAGGTCGCCTCGGTGGGCTACACCGAGCGAGCGCTGAAGGAAAAGGGCCTGAAGAAGGGCGAGGACTACGAGATCGGCAAGTACCCGTTCACGGCGCTGGGCAAGGCGATCGCGTCCAACCACACCGACGGGTTCGTGAAGATCATCCGGGGTTTGCCGCGGGGCGAGATTCTCGGGGCGCACATCATGGGCGACCAGGCG
>SLFH01000131.1 GCA_007124345.1 Phycisphaerales bacterium
AGTCGGCGCGCATGTCGCCCGCTGCGAAGAGCTGGAGGAAGAGGAAGAAGTCGTCTGCGTCAACCACGCCGTCGCCGTTGAGGTCGGGCGGGCAGGTCGGCGCGCCGCCCTCGGTGATCAGCTTGACGATGCTGAAGTTGCCCTGGACGACACCGCTGGTGCCCTGCCAGACCGCGGCGAAATCGGTCAGATAGCCGAGAGGGCCGCCGGAGGATGCCGTGATCGCATCGACGGAGGTGCTGGTGCCTGTGAAGCCGGAATGGATAATCTCGATGACGAGATTGCCGCCGGCGTAGGTCCAGGGCGTGTCGAACGAGATGTCAACGCCGAACTCGTTGGGGACGGCGCCGCCTGGGAACGCGAACGGGCTGATCACGAGTTCGCCCGACCTGACAATGGTCTGCGGGCCGACGACATTGGCGCTGAAGTCGAACTGGCGGAACGCCGGGTCGACGCCGTCGCTGAGCAGGATGTCGTACGCGAAGTAGGTGACGGTCTCGGCCGGCCAACCGGTTGTCGCCGACTGGGTACGCCTCCACGACAGGCCGGTGATGTCCTGGCCGACGATGTCTTCCAGCTGCGAGGCGTGGATGATGAGTTGGTTGGTTCTGGGGGCGTTGGCGAGCGGGCCGAGGAATGTCCCGGTTCCCGCCTGGGTCTCAAAGGCGTTGGGGACGACGATCGAGTTCTGCCCGAAGGCGGAGCCCGCGAAAGCAACTATTATCGCGCATGCGCACAAATGCTTGGTCATATCTTCACTCCACTCCTTCCCCGATCTCGGCCGAGTTCGGGTGCCGATAGCGCCCGCCGTCAACTCCCCGAGGCGACACAGCACTACGGGAAGGCGGATTCGCTCCGTATGTGATATCCGAAATTCAGCGGGGGCACAACCCAAACGCGATGTGATCGCACAGCTTTGGTCCGCGGAGCTGACGCCTGCGTCAACGGCTTGTGTTTGGTTATCGGTTCAGCCACCAGATGGCTGCGTTCAGGGCGGCGGCGAAAAGCGTCCACCCGAGGTAGGGCAAGAGCAGCAGGCCCGCCGCTGCCCGCACACGCCAGAACGACCAGGCGGTTGCGCAGATCGCCGCCAGAAGCAGCACTATCCCGACCATCGCGGCCCCGGGGCTGCGAAGCCCGAAGAAGAGGACGGGCCACAGGGCGTTGAGCGCGAGCTGCGACACGTACAGCCCCAGTGGCAGCTTCATGAACCTGTCCAGCGGGCGCTCCGCCCGATCGGCGAGCCGCATCCAGACGAGGAACGCCGCGAGCCCCATCAGGATGTAGAGAGTGGTCCAGACAGGTCCGAATACCCAGGAGGGCGGGTTCCAAGCGGGCAGTTCCAGCTCTTGGCGGTACCAGGTCCCGACGGACCGGCGCGTTGCGAGGCCGCCGATGATCGGCGCCAGCATCGTGGCGACGCCGATCGTCAGCAACGCTGAGATGGTCTGTCCTCGTGTTCGCATCGTGTTTGAGTGTATCTGACCGGTGCCGGCAGTGGAATCAGCTGTGCCGCATCGGGGTAGCGACAGCGGGCGGCGCTAAATACGATCTTCGAGTCCGATGCCGGTGCCCGCTCGCGTGGGCGGGTTCGGGCTTCGAGAGGAGACTGCGGAGTTTCACGCTCCGCCCAACCACGAGGAGACCGAGATGCGCCGTACCCCCGAAGCGTTTGTGTTTGCGTCTTTGATCCCGCTGTGCGCGGGCGCCGCGATGGGCGTTCCGTCGTTCACGCCGCTGCCCTTCGAGCCGGGCGAGAACTTCAGCCTCGTCACCTCCGTCTCAGACGACGGGCGGTTCATCGGCGGGCACACCTCCGGGCCGACCGCGACCGGCTTCACGCCGATCATCTGGGACGGACTGACGCGAAACCCGCTATCGCTGCCGACCGGATTCGAGGCCGGCGGCGCGTACATCAACGCCATTTCCGGCGACGGGGGCTCGGCCGTTGCGATCGGTCTTGGGCCCGACGGATTCCGCGGCATCCGCTGGGACAGCGCCGGCACGCCGCATGTCCTCTCGACCGCGCCGGGAACCTTCAGCAGCTTCAACGCGATCAACTTCGACGGGAGCGTTGCCGGCGGCTTTGTCAACCAGACCTTCTTCGGCCCTGTCTCCGACGGTCTTGTCTGGACGAGCGCCGGCGGCGAACAGAACATCGGCAACATCCCGGGCTTCCAGGGCGAGGCGAGCATCACCGGCGTCTGCAACGACGGCTCGGTGTTCGTCGGCTTTGCGACCCAGAACCATCGAGTACCCGTGACATGGACGCAGTCGGGCGGGTTCGAGGTGCTGCCCGGCGTGCCGATGGCGCCTCCCGGCCCGCACATCGGCATGGCGATCGATGTCTCCGCCGACGGCACGACGATCGTGGGGGCTCTCGAGATCAGCGGCAGGAATGTCCCGACCTTCTGGGACTCGACGCGCAGCCCCACGCTGATCGAGCTCTTCCCCGGCTACCAGGTTGGTGAGGCTATCGCCGCGACCAACGACGGCTCTGTCGTCGTCGGCCACTGGCGCGAGACGCCGACCTCCGACGAGCTGGGCTCGCTCGCGTTCATCTGGGACGCCGACAACGGCGCTCGCCCGCTGGGCGATGTGCTGGTGAGCGAGTACGGGCTCGACCTGCAGGGCTGGACCCTCAATGTCGTCAACGACATCACGCCCGACGGGCTGACGATGGTTGGGTCGGGGCTGAACCCGATGGGCGAGCTCCAGGCGTTCCGCGTGGTCATTCCCGCGCCGGGTACGCTCGGCGCACTGGCGATCTCGGGCCTGCTGCTCGCGCGGCGCCGGCGCTGATCGACGAAGACTTCAGAATAGTTGCGGCGGTCGCGGCGCGGCCGCCGTTTCTTTTGTGCCCAAACGCAGCATCGCGAATCGCGATCCCGGCGGTCGCAAACAGAAACCCGAATTAGCGACCAACCGACCCGTTTGTCCTGCTGTGGCGAGCGAGCACCCGCCGTCGGTGTCGATCGAACACCCCAAACTCGCCGATCGGCGCGGTGCGCGGAAATACCGGCGAAACCGGCCCGGTTGTGCAGTACCCCCGTCCGACTCGTACGGCGATTCGGCCGACGCGAAGAGGCACGGGGCGAAACGGGCGCGTCGCCCGAAACTCTGAGTCTTGACACGCACACTCACACGGAGGACACACCTATGACACGCAACATCCGCAACTTCGCCGCCGCCGGTCTTACGCTTGCAGTCGCTGGCGCTTCGGGCGTCGCGATCGCCGGGCCGTATGGCGACCGCGCTGATCAGCAGCGAACCGCGCAGCAGGCGACGGAACGGGCCTACGCCGCTGACCACCACGACCGCCACGACCAAGCCGAGAAAGACGAGCACGCGACGCTGAAGGGCATGCGCGTCGCAGTGCTGACCGGCGAAGGGCTGCACGACATGGAGACGCTCGCCCCGATGGCGTACCTGAGCAACCGCGGGGCGAAAGTCACGGTGATCGGGATCGAGCGCGGCGTCGTGGACGCCTACAACAGCGACATCAAGGTGCGCATCGAGAAGTCCGTCGAAGAGGTCACGGTCGGCGACTTCGATGCGCTGGTGCTTCCCGGTGGACAGGCACCCGACAACATCCGCCAGCACGAGGGCGTCGTGCGCTTCGCCGGCGACTTCTTCCGCACCGGCAAGCCGGTCGCCGCGATCTGCCACGGGCCGCAGGTTCTCGTGACCGCCGGCGTGCTCGACGGCTTCGAGACGACCTGCATCTCGTCGATCGCCGACGAGGTCGAGGGCGCGGGCGCCAGGTACAAGGACGAAGAAGTCGTCCGCGACCGCAACCTCATCACCTCGCGTCTCCCCGACGACATCCCGGCATTCGTCGCCATGATCGAAGAGGTCTTGGTCGAGACGCGGGTCGCCGCGACCGACCGCTACGGCGGATAACCGCCCAGCCCCTCCTGCCCTCCCTCCTCGGGCAGATCAGCCGGAAGGAAGGCACGGGGCGCAACACGCCCGGCGGGCCCACCCAGGCCGGCCGGGCTTTTCTTCTGCCGAACCCGCCGGGTGGCCCCGGCCAGAGTTCCTCGGCGGTCTTTCCGGGATGGCGGACCGCTCCGCGGTGCGTATCATCCGCCCGCGACCGCCGCCTTAGCTCAGTTGGTAGAGCAGCGGTTTTGTAAACCGCAGGTCGCCGGTTCGAGTCCGGCAGGCGGCTTTGCTGCTCCGGCGTGCATCGGGACGAACGGGAGCGCAAAAGTCCTTTGAATCCAGTGGTTTCCGGCGATCGGGCTTTCTGGTCGGATCTTCGCCGGCGATGCGCAGTTCCGCACCGTCACGCACCGAAGTGCGCTCAGAATGTTGC
>SLFH01000209.1 GCA_007124345.1 Phycisphaerales bacterium
AAAAAGATGAAATTTTTCCAGTGATTCAATTAAATATACCGTCTAAAACATTCTTCACGAACTCTTCGAATTTTATTCCCGAAGCATCAAGTTCCAAAGGAAAAAGAGATGTTTCGGTCAAACCGGGTAAACTATTGACCTCCAAAAAGAAAACCCCTCTTTCCGGACAGACCACAAAATCAGATCGAGAGTAATGACGTAAACCCAAAGAACTGTGCATAAGCTTGGCTATCCTTTGTATTTCCAAATTCTCTTCTTTGCTGAAATTCCCCGGGCACCTTTCAAATGTTTTTCCACCATACTTCTCCTCATAATCAAAAAAGTTTGAAAAATGAGGAACTATCTCTACGGAAAACAACGGGTAAACACTCTCCCCTCTGAATCTTTCAATTACTCCACAAGTCGCCTCTCTGCCTTCAATGAATTCTTGAACCAAAACGGCTGAACTGAACTTGAATGCTTCATCGATCGCTCCATTCAATTCTTCTTCCGAAGAAACCAAGAATATGCCTACGGAAGAACCGGCGGACACCGGCTTTACGATCAAAGGAGGAGAGAACTTGCCATAAAAAGAAACGACGTCTTCACGAGAATCCCCTTCTCTCACCAAAAGAGAAGCGGGTATCTGTATCCCTTGTTCGACACAGCAGTTAAGAGCAAGGTCTTTGCGCATCGCCAAAGCCGAAGCCACACGACCCGAACCTGTATAGGGGATCTGATAAGTATCAAGGAGTTCCTGAACATACCCGTCCTCGCCATAAGTCCCATGTAATGCGTTAAAAACACCGTCAACTCCACTTAAAACCGAAAACGGTTTCTTGGCCAACCCGTCAAGATGCCATACTCCATGTTTATCTATGAATATATCTCTCCACTCGTAACCCGGAATATCCAGCGAAAGTATCTTCTTTCCGGTCTTTAGCGACACCTCATACTCCGGAGACGGACCCCCTCTTAAAACACCGACTCTTTTTTTGAAACCGGATGAACTCATATAGCTGAAATTATATCACGTATTTTAATTGAAACTCACAAGCAAAAATTCACAATTAAAATTTCTCCCTAAGTTTCCTGTGATAAGAGACGGCAAAACGATGAGCTTCCATATTGGCCAAGACGATCTCTTTTTTATACTTTTCAATGAATGTCTTTTCACCATGATACCGATGAGGGCGATGGTTTTTATCTTTACTGACGGCCACAACAGGAATATTTTTTTGTGTTTTTTTCAAAACAGAAAGAGCTGCGTTCATCTGCGCCACCGCGCCGTCAACCACGATAAGGTCGGGTGTTTTCCATTCGGAGTGCCCTATTCTCCGCCGGATAAGCTCTTTCAATGAACCGGTATCATCAACAGCCGGGTTATCTTTGATACGAAACTTCCGATACTCACTCTTCTTGAGTGAGCCCCCTTCCACCACGGAGAATACCCCCACAACGAAAGAGCCGGACGTATGGGCCACATCATATGCCTCGATCCTGAAATTTATGTCTTTGTCTTTTTCTTTTTCGGTAGTTCGTTCCGGCCCTCTTTCAAAAAGAGGACTGTTCAATAAAGATGCGTCCCTGATATGCTCCAAAGCCCTTATCTTTCTTTGTACTTCGGCGGCCTTTTCAAATTCTCTTTTTTTTGAAAACCTGTCTCTATCTTTCTCAAGTCTCTTTATCACCTCCCTCTTACGACCTTGAAAGAAAAGACGGATATTTCCAACGGTCTTTCTATACTCCAAAGCCGAAACCTCACCGGTACATGTTCCCGGGCACAGCCTTATCTGTCGACTGAAACAGGGTCTGGAAGAAAGGTTGCCTTTCTCTTTTGAGACAACACACTTCTCGTCTCTGAAAGGAAATATCTTCCTTATCGTATTCAAGGCCTCCTTTAACAGGCCTCCTTGTGGAAACGGACCAAAGGTATGCAAGGCGGATATGTCATCTTTTTTTACCGCAAACTCTTTTTCTCTAATCAAACGTATAACGGGAAATTTCTCTTTTGTTATCAGAACATAATTAAAGCTTTTGTCGTCCTTTTCTCTGCTGTTGAATGCGGGCTGATATTTTTTTATCAATCGAGCTTCCAACAAAAGCGCCTCCAATACCGAATCGGTCTTTTCAAAACCTATGGAATAGACATCAGCCGACATTCGTGCCAGCCAAGGGCTCCTTGCCTCCTCCAGATCAAGAGTAAAATAACTTCTGACCCGGTCTTTGATCGAAGAAGCTTTTCCTATGTAAAGGATCTTGCCGGTCTTGTTCTTGAAAAAATACACACCCGGACTTTGGGGTAATCTTTGTATTTTTCTCTTGATCGAGTCGTTCATTGAAACATTAAAGCATAAAAAATTACAAACGCCGTAAATCGGTTTGAAACCGGCTTTTGTATGTTAACATAACAATATGAGTAATTCTTCATCACTTAGAATAAAAATGGATTGGAAACAGGCTATGCTTTACGAAATGGCCATCATCTCTTTGGGTATATTCATCGGATCGACATGGCCCGAAATATTCACCGGAATGATCAAATGGGTCCTTTTGATCATTTTCATAACGGCGGGCGGATATGTCTTACTCCTTTGGATAAACCAAAACAAAGAGAATATACAAAATGGCAAAAAGACCGACGATATCTGAAACAAAAGGGTTTATTTGTCCATTATGGCCGTCTTTGATATAATCAAAACATTAAAAATTTAAAAAATGTAAGTAATTTATGGAAAATAAAGAAGAAAAACGACCTGAAGAAGAAAAAGCTGAAGATCAAAAAAATGAAAAAGCGGAAAGGAACGTCAAAGGTCCCGGGCATTTCATAGTCTGGGCGGTAGTCATCTTGGTCGTTGCAAGTATCATAACTCTAGCCACCATCATGTGGGATGATGAAGACCGCAGAGACGCAAGGAACATATTGGCAAAGGTGGAAGGTGAAAAAATAACAATGCAAGACATTCGACCGGAACTGGACCAAGTGAAAAAACAGTATGCCGATCAAGGTATGGACATATCCGGGGACAAAGAGACGGAATACATGATCACACTCCAAATCCTGCAAAACCACATAAATCAAAGAGTTCTTTTGGCCCATGCAAAAAAACTCGGACTGGAAGTAAGCAATGAGGACATCCAAGAGCAGTACGAGATGATCAAAGACCAATTCGAGGTCGAAGCCGATTTCGAAACAGCCCTAAAACAAGCCGGTCTGACAAAAAAAGAACTGGAAGAAAATATCAAGAATGATCTTACGATCCGACTTTTGATCATGGAAGAAGCCGGGATCGTCGTCACTGATGAGGAGATAGAAGAATACTATGAACAACTCTTGATGTATATAGGTGAAGACCTTCCGCCGTTGGAAGAGATCCGTATCCAAATAGAACAAGAGCTTCAAAATGAAAAAATGCAAGACACTTTAATGTTCATATTGGAAGACTTGAAAAAAGAATATGAGATCGAAATTTTGATGGAAGCACCAAAACCGAGTGAACCCGAGATCGAGATACAAGAAGAATTTCCGGACATGGAACATT
The DNA here is from genome assembly GCA_007124345.1 of Phycisphaerales bacterium. Lineage (GTDB taxonomy): Bacteria > Planctomycetota > Phycisphaerae > Phycisphaerales > UBA1924 > SLFH01. Next base: position 3,522 of record SLFH01000209.1, read on the forward strand.
CCGGTGAGGAAATGGAAATGATAATTGAAGAATAACCGAAAACCGTTCGAATCTTAAAAAACCTCTCACTCGCAAGAAGTGAGAGGTTTTTTACTTTTTACCGCTTTTATTCCGGTCTCCCGTATCTTTTTTCATTTTCAGCCCTTATGGCTTCCATGATCGCACTTTTTATCTCATGAGGAGCAGGAGATTGCCTCAACACTATCTGTCGAGAAGCTCCCGCCGTTTGAACGTGAATATCTCCAAAACCGACCAAAGTGGCCAAAGCCCCCTTTACTTCAACCGTTATGTCTTGAACTCTGTTTAGCTTAAGAGTTTTTGTCTTTCTTGCAAAAAGACCACCTTGATCAACATCCACCACCCTGATATTCGTTATATACCATACATCCAAATAATATTCGGTCCATTTGACCGTAAGAAAAGTGATGATAATCAAAAGCCATAACAAATAAAGTGAAAAAAAGAAAGCCAAAGGACTTCCTTCAAAAGAAAGATATTTAAAAACATCAACGGAGAAGAACCTCAACATCAACAAGATGAACAAGGGTAATACGGCGGCCAAAACAGCAGAAACCGCCGTTCCTATAATAACTATCCAATGCCTCCGGATCTCTTTTATCAAAACTTCTCCTTCTTTCATCTCTATCATATACAAAAAAATTAAAAATAATTAAAGATCAAAGCCGATAACACCGAAAGACCGAGGACCGATAGTGTGATCGAAAAATAGACTTTTTTTACATAATTCACCGTTTCATTATCGCCGGCATATTTTTTCCAGTGATAATTCAATATTA
>SLFH01000359.1 GCA_007124345.1 Phycisphaerales bacterium
ATCGCGCTCTGCTCGATATTCAGCCGCGGCCGGCCCGGAAGGGCCGGCCCGGCTTTTTTGCGTCCGAGAGCGCTGACCCCGAACAAGGAGGCGAGATGAGACCGATCCATTCAGGCGTGCTGATGCTGGCGCTGGCGACCGGCGCCGCGGCGCAGCAGCAGAACTTCTTCATGGTGACCAACTCGACGAGCCCCGAATCGGTGCTGCTGATGAACGCCGACAACGGGGATGTGCTCGACGCATCGTGGATCAACGACCAGGGCGCGTCCGGATGGGCGCTTGTGTTTCCCAAGAGCGCGATCCAGGTCGGGGACGAGGTCTGGGTGTCTGACCAGAACCAGAACGCGGTGCATCGCTTCGCGGTCGACAAGAGCGACCCGATCCTCTCGCGTCCGGTGTATGTCGGCTCGATCACCGGCGACGGGGTGAACGAGTTCGACAATATCCGGGGGTTGTCTTACGACGGGGAACGGGTGTACCTGACGATGTGGGGCGCGACTTCGAACTTTTTCTATAACTCTGTGATCGTGATCGACGCCGCCAGCGCGACGGTCGTTGACTCGTGGCCGACCACGGGCAGCCCGTTCGATGTGCAGCAGTTCGACGGCGACCTCCTGGTGAGCGGTTCGAGCCCGAACACGGTCGTCCGCTTCAGCAAGACGGGTCAGAACCTCGGGACGGTGGTGCCGACGGGCGTGCTGAGCACGGCGCAGCAGATCCTGAACATCGACGACAACGAGTTCCTGGTGATGAGCTCGCTGGGGCTGGCGCAGAACCGGGGCATCTACCGCTACAACGCGGCGGGCCAGCAGATCGAGTTCATCCCCACCTCGGCCGGGATGGACAACGCGACGGCGCGCGGGGTCGCGCAGATCCCCGGCGGGGGGTACCTCGTGTCGAGCAACAACGGGGTCTACGCCGTCACCAGCGCGGGGTCGGGGGCGTACCTGTTCACGCAGCTCGTCTCGGGCGTTGGGTTCAATGGGCACTACATCGGTCGCCTGACGATCGGCGCCCCGGCCTGCCCGCCGGACCTCAACGGCGACGGCGTGGTCGACGCCGACGACTTCTTCCTGTTCCTTCAGCTCTTTGCCGACGGGGACATGCGGGCGGACTTCAACAACGACGGGGTGATCGATGCCGACGATTTCTTCGCGTTTCTGAGCGCGTTCGCCGCGGGCTGCTGAGCGGGATCGGCCCTCCGCTGGCGGGCTTCTTTGCCGCCCGAGCGGAATGGTGTCGACAGGGGCGGGCGGATCGGTTATCTTGGCCCGTCCGGGCCGGTCGGTCCGGGCGGAAGCCGGGTCTTGCGGGGAACAGAATGGTGACGGGTGCTGGCGTGAGCGGACTGGCGCGGCGCGATCGCGCTCGGGGATCCCGGCGTGGGTTCACGCTGATCGAGATCCTGGTGGTGATCGCGGTCATCGCGCTCTTGATGGGCCTCTTGCTGCCGGCTTTGGGGCGGGCGAGGGAGGCGGCGTTTACGACGCTGTGCGCCTCGAACATGCGCCAGCTCGGGACGGCGGCGACGCAGTACGCCAACGACAACGACCAGTTGATCTGGCCCCAGTTCGACTGGGTGCCGCTGCCCTACACGCTGACGAATACCGGCCCGCGCGTCGGCGAGGGGCACCTGTTCAACTATGTCTCGGGCGTCGACCAGATCAGCGCCTGCCCGAAGAACAAGCGGCGATCGGCGACGGGCAACGAGTTCCAGAACACTTTCGGCGGGCGGACCGGCCTGAACTTCGACTTCACGATGGTCGGTCGCGTGCAGGGGCTGCGGCTGGGCACGCCCGTCCGCGCGTCGTACCTGGCCAACCCGGGGCAGTTCGCGACGGGCGCCAAGCCCCCGCTGTACATCGCGCCGGGCCAGACGCTCTCGATGCTGCGCCCGTTCAGCGGGATCCCCTTGTTTGTCGAGGAGAGCCTGTTCTTTTTCAACGACGGGATCACCGATGGGCTGTGGGGCAACCAGGACCAGATCTCGCAGCGCCACGCGGGGGGCGGGACGGTCGCGTTTGCCGAGGGGCACGCGGAGTTGTTCAAGCCGCCCAGCGGGGGCAACGAGCGCGTGCAGCAGCGCGAGGACCTCGACGCCAACGACCTGTATGTGCAGCACCAGCGCCGCTGGGTTAGGCTCGAGCCCAACAACGCCAACAACCAGAGCAACTGGAACGAGCGCCCGTTCGGGTGGATCAACAACCCAAAGTGACGCGGAGGGTCTTCGGCGATCACCAGGGCAGGGCGCAGTGCAGCGGGGCGTCGCGGCCCAGCGCCGGGCCTCGTCTGAGCGTGTAGATCGGCGCCTGGGGCGGGCAGTTCAGGCGCAGGTGCTGGAGGAAGCCCTCGCCCAGCCCGCGGCTGATGGCGCAGAGCGACCCGTGGTGGCGGAGCAGGCCCGAGGCGAGCGATGAAGGCAAGTCGCTGGAGGTGTGCGGGGCGAGCTTGGGGGAGAGGCGGAGCTGTCCGCCGTGGGTGTGGCCGGCGAAGTGCAGGGGGATGGCGTAGGTCTCGGCGGGGAAGATCTCGGTGGGCATGTGGGTGAGCAGGATGCGGAGTGTGTCGTCCTCGGGCGGCATCTCCCGCTCGGCGATGACGGCCCGCGAGACATCTTCGGGGTAGCTCGCCCCGAGAACCCGGAGTGGGACGCCCGGCAGCCGCACGGCGCCGGCGGGGTGGAGCCAGCGGATCTGGGGCATCGCCTTGGGCAGCAGGGCTTTGAGGCGTGCGGGGTCGTGGTTCCCGAAGACGCCGACGGCGCCGAGGCGGGATCGCCAGGCCGACGCGATGGCCTTGAGGGTGCGGATGGCCGCGGGCTCTTGGCCGGGCTGGTCGGCGTAGTCGCCGGTGAGAACGACGAGATCGACGGGGAAGCGGGGCAGGGCGTTAACCAGGCGTCCGACGGTGGAGTCGGGGCCCCAAGGGCGTCGGGTGTGCAGGTCGGCGATGTGGAGGATGCGGAAGCCATCGACTGCGTTGGGAACCGCTGGGTGGGCGAGTTCGTAGCATTCCAGAGGCGCCGGTGCGAGAACTCGGGCCTCTTGGGCCAGGTTTCGAACGGTCTTTGTGAGGATCCGGGGCATCTCGGGTCCGGGGTGGATGCGGACGAGGGTTTGCGGCCGGTTTCGGTCGCGGGCGACTGTCGCTACACTAGCGGCCCAGACGGCCCCTGAGGGGTCGTGCCTGTCGAGCGCATGGCTGTGCCTTGCGCCAGAACATACGGAATCCGGGCCGGTTCGGGCAGAGAGCCTCCGGCGCGGGCTGATCGACGGAACTTTCCGGAAGGCGGAGCGATGGCGAAGCTGTTCTACTCGCTTGAAGAAGCGGCGAAGGTGCTGGAGAAGTCCCCCGCGGACATCCAGAAGATGGTCGATACCGGCCAGCTCCAGGAGTTCCGCGACGACAACAACCAGCTCGTCGTGAAGAAAGAGCAGGTCGACCTCCTAGCCGGTGACGAGGGCGGCCTGATCCCCATGGAGGATGATCCGGAGCCGCTGTCGCTGGGCGGGAGCGGTTCCGCCTCGGGCATCGACCTGGCCGACTCTTCCGGGCTCGACAGCCCGAAGGAGAGCACGGGCATCAGCATCTTCGATGTCGACGAGACCGAGGAGGCCGACCCGTCGGCCGCGACGGTGATGACCGATTCGGTCGGCGCGACGGCCCCTGACTTCTCTGTGGACCCGGCCGCAAGCGGCTCTGGGCTCTTGGACCTGACCCGCGAGGCGGACGACACCTCGCTGGGCGGGGACCTGTTACAGGATGTCTACGGGGAAGAGGGCGATGTGCTGGGCGGCTCGAGCATCGGGGCCGAAGAGGTCGCCGCGGGAGGGGCGCTCTTTGAGTCCAACGAGTCGGACACGGATGTGACCTCTGCGCCGGCTGCGATGGTGCCGATGCAGGAAGTGAGCCCGGCGTGGTCGGGCTTTGCGGGCGGGGCGAGCCTGGCGATGGTGCTGGTGATGGGCGCCGCGACGGCACTGGTGCTGATGGCCCTGACGGGCGCGGGCGCCGGACGCAGTGCGGGCGACGCCAGCGCCGGCCTGATCGACCAGATCGCCGAGAGCGCCGGCAACCCGATGATCATCGCGGCAGCCGCGGCTGGCGTGGTGATCGTCTTCGGGCTCCTGGGCATGGTGATCGGCAAGAAGGCCGGCTGAGCCAACGGCGCCGGGTTGCGATTCAGATATAGAAAGAGCCGGCCGCGGAAGCGACCGGCTCTCTTTCTGCGCTTGTATTGGGCCCGTGCGCCTTCGCCCGGACGCGGCCGGTTGCGATCAGCAACCAGCGGCGAAGAGGCCCAGG
>SLFH01000118.1 GCA_007124345.1 Phycisphaerales bacterium
ACAAAAAAAAGGCGCGGCCGGGGTTGCCGGCCGCGCCTGAGTAGTTCATCCGTGATCGGCGAGAGCCGATCGGATCGGGCTCAATAGTCGTAGTCGTCGCCGCCGCCGGCGGGGACCGCGGCCTTCTTTTCCTTGCGCTCGACGATCGCGGCCTCTGTGGTGAGCAGGAGGGCGGCGATCGACGCGGCGTTCTGGAGCGCCACACGCTCGACCTTGGCCGGGACGATCACGCCCATCTTCACCAGGTCGCCGTACTCGTGGGTCATGGCGTTGAAGCCGAAGTTGGTCTCGGTGTGCTCTTCGACCTTGGAGGCGATGACCGAGCCGTCGAGCCCGCAGTTCTTGGCGATCTGCTTGACCGGGGCCGAGAGGGCGCGGTGGACGATGTCCACGCCGACGCGCTCGTCGCCGGTCAGCTTCTTGCGCAGGGGCTCGAGCGCCTTGCGGGCGCGGAGCACCGCGACGCCGCCGCCGGGCAGGATGCCCTCCTCGACCGCTGCGCGGCAGGCGTGCAGGGCGTCCTCGACGCGGGCCTTCTTCTCCTTCATCTCGACCTCGGTCGCGGCGCCGACATTGATCTGCGCGACCCCGCCCGAGAGCTTGGCCAGACGCTCTTCGAGCTTCTCGCGGTCGTAGTCGCTGCTGGTCGCCTCGATCTGCGAGCGGATCATGTCGATCCGGCCCTTGATCGCGGCGCCCGTGCCGGCGCCCTCAACGATGGTGGTGTTGTCCTTGTCGATGGTGACCTTCTTGGCGCGCCCGAGCTCGTTGAGCTCGAGCTTCTCGAGGTCGACACCGAGCTCCTCCATCACGGCGGTCCCGCCGGTGAGCGTCGCGATGTCTTCGAGCATCGCCTTGCGCCGGTCGCCGAAGCCCGGGGCCTTGACGGCGGCGATCTTCAGGACGCCGCGGAGCTTGTTGACCACCAGGGTCGCCAGCGCCTCAGAGTCGACATCCTCGGCGATGATGAGCAGGCTCGCGCCGGCCTCGGCGACCTTGCCGAGGATCGGCAGGAGGTCCTTGGCCGAGGAGATCTTCTTCTCGTGGATGAGGATGTAGGGGTTGTCGAGGACCGCCTCCATGTTGGCGGGGTCGGTCACGAAGTGGGGGGAGAGGTAGCCCTTGTCGAACTGCATGCCCTCGACGAGCTCGACCTCGGTCTCCAGGCTGCGGCCCTCTTCGACGGTGATGACGCCGTCCTTGCCGACCTTCTCCATCGCCTCGGCGATGATCGAGCCGATCGTCTCGTCCTGGTTGGCCGAGCAGGTGCCGACCTGGGCGATCTCCTTGTGGTCCTTGACCTCCGAGGACATCTTCTTGAGTTCGCCGACGATCGCGCTGACGGCCTGGTCGATCCCTCGCTTGATGGCGTTGGGGTTGGCGCCGGCGGTGATGTTCTTCAGGCCCTCGGCGAAGATCGCCTCGGCGTAGATGGTGGCGGTGGTGGTGCCGTCGCCGGCGTCCTTGGATGCCTTCGAGGCGACCTCCTTGACCATCTGCGCCCCGAGGTTCTCGTAGGGATCCTCGAGGGTGATCTCCTTGGCGACCGTCACGCCGTCCTTGGTCACCGTCGGCGAGCCGAAGGACTTCTCGAGCACGACCACGCGGCCCGAGGGGCCGAGGGTCACCTTCACGGCGTTGGCGAGTTTCTGCACGCCCCGGAGGATCCGCTCCCGGGCGTCGGTGTTGAAAGCGATGTCTTTCGCGGCCATCTTGATGGCTCCTTCTCTGTTCTGTTCAGCCTCGGTTGGCTTGTTCTGCTTTGGTCTATCTGGCTTTGAACTTCTGTTCGGCGGTCAGGCCGATGCGGACCCACACGATGCGTTCGGCGACGAGGATGTAGATGCACTGCCCGTCGGTGACCTTGATCAGGTGGTCCGGCTCGTCGGGCACGAGCATCGCGTTCGGGACCGTCAGGGAGGCCATCTGGTCGGGCATGCCCGCCAGCGCGAAGGTGCAGTCGCGCTCCCCGTTCAGTTCGCTGAGGGCCTGCCTGAGCTGGTCCGGTGTCATCGATGCCTCGCGGCGCTGTGCGCCTGTTAACTGGGTGCGCTCTCAGGCGATGACGGCCAGGATCTCGCTCTCGGACATGATCAGGAGCTCGTCGTCGTTGAGCTTGACCTCGGTGCCCGCGTACGAGCTGAAGATCACCCGATCGCCCGGCTTGACCGTCAGCGCGACGCGCTCGCCGGTCTCGGTGTTCAGCTCGCCGTCGCCCACGGCCTCGATGATCCCGGTCTTGGGCTTGTCCTTGCTCGACTCGGGCAGGAAGATCCCGCTCTCGGTCTTGCCCTCGGCCTCGTCGCGTCGGACGAGCACCTTGTCGTGCAGGGGGCGGACTTTCACGCTGGTCTTCTTGGCGGTCTTTGTGGCCATTGGTGTCTCCTCGCTGGGGACTCTCGCGTCCCGCGCCTGTGCTTCTCTGTCAACCGATCGAAAAACGCGCGGGGCGGTCGGCCTCCGCGCACGCTTGGTGCTTCTTGACTTACGCCGGGGGCGACGACCCCGGCCAACGACCTTGGTAGTGCCGCGCCAGACAGCGACGCAGCACATCGAGCATCACTTCCAGGTCCCGCGTCGCCTGCGGCCTCTCGACCACCGCGAACGCACCGGCCTGCAGCGCCCGGTTGATCTCCCGCGTGTCGTCCCGGTGCGTGCGGCTACGACGCACCACCACCGCCGGCGGCCTGGACGACTGACGCGCCAGCAACTCCAGCAGCCGAAAGCCTCCGCCCGACTGGATCGCCTCGGGGTCGGCCGGGTCCAGAGGCAGGTCCAGGTCGACCACCGCGATGTGGATCGGGCTGGATCGGAGCACCTCGGCGGCGTGGCGCCCGTCGCTCGCCCGCATCGCGTGCACGCCCATCGGCTCCAGCAGCACCGGCAGCAGGTCGGCCCACGACTCGGCCTGCCACCCCGCGTAGGAGAGCAGCAGGTTCAGACGGCCACCCGCGGGCGACCCGTCGGGGCCGCCCTTGCCGTACTCGGCTCTGGCTGGATCGTCATGGAAGCGCACCGACCGCATGGCTGAAACAGTGGCAAGCCGCGTGCCGATCCGGACGAATCGTCTAAGTCGTTGTAATACAAGCACTTAGGCCGATCGCCCCTGCGCCGGGCCTGCCAGCGATGCCCGGCGAAGCTCCCCGGGGTGTCATCTTGGCAGGCCGGGGTTCTCGCCGGGGTGACACCTGTCTGTCAGGGGCGAGGTCTGTCGGGGGGTGTCGGCGGCGGGTCCGGCCCGCCTCCTCCCGTAGACTCGGGCCATGGAGATCGCGCTTGTCTTGCTCGGGATCGTGGCCGCCCTCGCGGTCGGGGGGTGTCTCTGGCTCGGCCTGCAGCGGGCCAAGGCTTCCCGGGACGCGGGGGAGCTCCGCGGGCGCCTGACGGCCTCGGAGGCGGAGGCGGACCGCCTGCGGACGGAGCAGGAGGCCGCCAGGGCCGAAGCCGCCGCCCTGAGCGACAAGGCCCGAGAACTCGGCGAGCGAGCCGCCCGCCTGCAAACCCAGCTCGAAGAGACCGAACGCCGGCACACCGACGCCTTGGCCTCGCAGGAAGCCCGCTTCGCCGAGCGCGAGGCCTCGGTCAAGCGTGAACGCGAGGCGGTCGAGCAGCGGATCGCCGAACTGCACAAGACCATGGGCGAACGCTTCAGCCACATGGCCGGCGAGGCGCTGAAAAACTCGTCGGAGTCGTTCCTCAAGCTCGCGCAGCAGCGGTTCGAGGCCGACAGAGAAAAGACGGTCGCGGAGGTGGAGAAGAAGCGCGAAGCCGTTGGCCAACTCGTCCGCCCCATCGAAGAGACGCTCAAGAAGACCTCCGAGAAACTCGCCGAGATGGAGAAGGCCCGCCTCGAACAGCACTCCACCCTCGCCGAGCAGATCAAGGTCTTCGCCGGCCACAGCGAGCAGCTCCGCACAGAGACGGGCAAGCTCGCCCGGGCGCTCTCGCGCCCCGAGGTCCGGGGCCGCTACGGCGAGATCCAGCTCCGACGCGTCGCCGAGCTCGCGGGCATGGTCGCCTACTGCGACTTTTCCGAGCAGACCAGCATTCGCGACACCGAAGGCAGGCTCAAGAGACCGGACATGGTCGTGAAGCTCCCCAACGAGCGCGTGATCGCGGTGGACGCCAAGTGCAACATCGACCCCTATGTCCGCGCCGTCGACACTTCCGACGAGCAGGAGCGCGAGCAACTGCTCGAACGCTTTGCGAGCGGCATCGCAGACCAGGCCAAAAAACTCGCCGCCAAGAGTTACTGGTCCGACTACGAGGGGGGCGCGGAGTTCGTGGTGATGTTCGTGCCGGGCGATCAGTTCCTCGACGCGGCGCTGGCGCGCCGGAGCGACCTCCTGGAGATCGCGGCCCAGCAGGGCGTGATCCTCGCCAGCCCGGCGACGCTGATCGGGCTGCTGCGGGCCGTCGCGGTCGGCTGGGCCGAGCAGCGCCTGGCCGAGGAGGCCCGCGAGCTCAAAAAGCTCGGGTCGGAGCTGCACGAGCGGGCGTCGGTCGCCCTCGACCACGCGGCCAAGCTCGGCCAGACGATCGACCGGGCCGTCCGCCAGTACAACCAGTTCATGGGCTCGGTCGATTCACGCCTGATGCCCACGCTCCGCAAGTTCGAGGAGGCGGGCGCCGCCAGCGGCAAGTCCCTCCCCGACCCCGCGGAGATCGAGGTCAGACCGAAGCTGCTCAACCACGCGAACGCGGAAGAGGATTGAGCGCTGAAGCAGTCACTGCGGCACTGGCGGCTTGCCCGCCAGTGGTTGGACCTGCATCAGGCGAGCAGCTGTCAAGCACGCTAAAGACCCGACTCTTCCCTTCGCTCAGAGATCGGCGTCCAGGTTGCGGCAATCGCAGCTGGGGATGGATCGATTCTCGCTGTTTGCATCTGCGACCGATCGCTGTCATTGCATCCAAGACGACACGCGCGAATGACGCCGATCTCGGAGCGAAGGGAAGAGTCGGGTCCGGACAGCCATGGATGATCGAAGCTCACAAGATAGAAAAACACTGGCGGACAAGCCGCCAGTGCTGCAGGTCTGTGTTGTGATCGACGCCCTGGAGCTCAGGCGGGGCTGGGGCTGACATTGGGGGGCATGTCGGTGTCTTCGTCGGGCTTGGGCTTCTTTGTCTCTGGCTTGAGCGCCGCCTGCCTCGCTTCGCGGGCGAGCAACTCCGAGACTGTTGGCTTGCCGAGGTCCTCGCCCCGCATGAGCTTCTCGACCTCGTCGCGGCTGAGGGTCTCGTACTTCAGCAGGGCCTCGGCGACGGCGACGACCTGTTCCCAGTGGTCTTCGAGCATGCGCTCGCCCTCGCGGTACGCCTCCTCGACGATCCGGCGGACTTCCTTGTCGATGAGCTCGGCGGTGACATCGGAGTACTCGCGTTCGGGCATGTAGCTCTCGCCCTCGCCCCAGCCGTAGCGGACGAAGCCGAGCGCTTCGCTCATGCCCCACTCGGAGATCATGGTGCGTGCGATCCTGGTGATCTGGGCGATGTCGCCCGAGGCGCCCGAGGACATGTCGCCCATGGCCTTTTCTTCGGCGATGCGTCCGCCGCAGGCCATGATCATGGTCGCCCTGAGCCACTTGAGGCTGTAGCCCATGCGGTCCTTGTCGGGGAGCGAGAAGGTGGCGCCGCCGGCGTCGCCGCGCGGGATGATGGTGACCTTGTGGAGCGGGTCGGAGTCGGGGAGGAGGACCTGGAGCACCGCGTGCCCGGCCTCGTGGTAGGCGACCAGGCGGTTGTCTTCCTTCTCGCGCACGCGCGACTTCCTGGCGCGCCCGAAGCGGATCTTGTCGCGGGCCTCCTCGATGTCGGCCTGCTCGATGTAGTCCTTATCGTGCATGGTCGCGGCGATCGCGGCCTCGTTGATCGCGGCGGCCAGATCGGCGCCGGAGAACATCGGCGTGATCTTCGCGACCTTCTCGAGGTCGACATCCGGCCCGAGCTTCACCTTCTTGGCGTGCACGCGCAGGATCTCCAGCCGCCCCTTGACATCGGGCAGTGGGACGGCGATCTGGCGGTCGAAGCGTCCAGGGCGGACGAGCGCCGCGTCGAGGATCTCAGAGCGGTTGGTCGCGGCGATCACGATCACGCCGTCGGAGGGGTTGAACCCGTCCATCTCGACGAGGATGGCGTTGAGTGTCTGCTCGCGTTCGTCGTTGCCGCCCGAGGAGAAGCCGCTGCCGCGTTTGCGCCCGACCGCGTCGATCTCATCGAGGAAGATGATGCAGGGCGCAGAATCCTTGGCCTGCTTGAAGAGGTCGCGGACCCGGCTTGCGCCCACGCCGACGAACATCTCGACGAAGTCGGAGCCGGAGATCGAGAAGAAGGGGACATCCGCCTCGCCGGCGATCGCCTTGGCGAGCAGGGTCTTGCCGCAGCCGGGGGGGCCGGTGAGCAGGACGCCTCGGGGGATGCGTCCGCCGAGCTTGGTGAACTTCTTGGGGTTCTTGAGGAACTCGATGATCTCGCCGACCTCGTCCTTGGCCTCGTCGATGCCGGCGACATCCTTGAAGGTGATGCCGGTCATCTCCTTGGTCAGGGTGCGATGCTTGCTCTTGCCGAAATTGCCGAGCATGCCCGCCCCCGCCCCGGCGCTCTTGGCGGCCCGGGCGAAGAGGAAGATCAGGATCATCACGATCAGCAGGACGGGCAGGAGCGCGTACAGCAAGGGCATGAACGCCGAGGGACGCTGGCCCTGCGCCCGGTCGCCGGTGATCTCGTGGATCTGTCCGGCGACATACATGCGGTCGGCCGCGTTCATGTTGATGACCACGAGGGTCGGGCGGTCGCTGTCGGCGTCGGGTCCGGGTCGCCGGCGTGCGGTGACCTGCGACTCTCTGACGACGACCGAGTCCTCGACGATCTCGTTGTTCTGCCAAGCCTCGCGGAACTCGTGCAGCGTGATCTGCGTGCCCCCGCCCCCGCCCTGGAACATCATGAACAGCAGGGCGACCAGGAGCAGGACGAGGATGAATCCGAACACGCCGCGGCCCGCGGGCGGCTGGCCGGCCGGGGGGCGTCCGCCCGGGCGTTGCCCGTTGTCACGCTTGGACGGGTCTGGGGGGGTGTTGGGTGTGTTGGCCATCGTTTGGTGGTCGCTCCGCCGTCACGCGGCGAGGTTTTCTGCGTCTGCCGAGGGGCGGTCGCGGCCCGCACGGACTCTAGGGGTCGCCCGGTTGCTCCGGGGGTGAGGTGTCCTCGCTCCGAACCACCCCGGCACTGTCCGGTTCGCCCACGCCCGCCGATCGGTTTTCTCATCGACGGGATCGGTGGCGGTCCCGAGCCGGCGCTAGCGATTGCCCGAGGCCGGACGGGTCAGATCCGTGAACAACCCCCGATCGGGGCGGATGCTTCCCGTGGCGGGCACCGCTCAGGCTCCTGGCGGACTTACCACTCCGACTGGAGCTCACGGACGATCTGGCGGGCGAGTTCCTGCGAGGAAGTGTCGCGGGCGATGTCGATCGTCTCGCCCACGGCCCGGTTGGGAACGAAAGTCGAGGCGGCGGTCACGAAGCTCCGCTGGGCGAGCACCCGTCCCGTGCGGCTGTCTGTCCACACGAAACTGATCCTCGTGAAGTACGCGGCTTCCTCGGGGAGGTTCGTCACCGGGCGCCGGGTCAGCGGCACGCGGAAGACATTGGTGATTGACCCGGTCAGGACGGTGTCGGCGTACTCCTCGGCCGTGACACGCCAGGGGGTGGTCGTCTGGATCTGCTTGATGACCGCCTCGGTCAGGCGGGCCTCCAGGCCGGGCTCGTAGGTCTCGTTCTCGAAGATCGGCACCGCCACCGAGCGGATCTGGGTGTCGTGCACCGCCCCGGCGCGATAGCCCGCGACCGTGCCGTCGGCGCAACCGAAGAGACCCAGCATCGCGAGGCAGCAGGCCAAGAGCGTGCAGGCGGCGTGCTTCAATCGGCACCCTCCCCGCCCTGCGCCGGACGCGTCGACCATCCCTGCTCGGTCAGGATCTCGCGGGCCCGCGTCGCGGCGCCGGACCTCGGGTGGTTACGCACAAGCCGCCGGAGCGTGAACCGGGCGCTGATCGGGTCGCCCGTGCGGAGGTAGTAGCGTGCGGTATCGAGCATCTGTGCCGCGGCGGACTCATCGATGCGGGCGAGGAGCGACTCGTTGAGGCCGACCTCGTCGGCCTCGATCGGGTACCGGTCGCGGAACTCCTCGATCAGGAGCGCCGCCTCCTTGAGCGGGGTCGCGTCGTACTTGGGACCCTTGAACTGCGTCAGGTTCGCCAAGACCTGGCGCTGCAGGGCGCGTTTGCGAAAGCGGCTGTCTGGGAAGTTGATGCGGAGGATCTCGTACATCTCCGCCGCGAGCTTCATCTGGCGCGTGCGGTAGTAGAAATCGGCAAGCTCGATCGCCGCGCGTTCGGCAGCCTCGCTGCCGGGCAGGCGTTGCTGCACGAGCACCAACAGCTCCTGGGCGGTGGGGCCCGAGTCGAAGATGCGCAGCGGGATGAAGCCCTTGCGGCGCATGCCCCGGGCGTAGCGAGTCGCGATTTCCAGCTCGCGCTGGATGGCGATCACATACTCGGGCGATTCGGGGAACTTGCCGATCAGGGCCTCATACGAGAAGAGCGCCCGGTACTCGTTGCCCATCGCAGAATCCGCGTCGCCCAGGAGCAGGTAGGCGGTGGGCAGGTACGGGTTATCGGTGTTTCGGTGCTCGCGGATCCAGCGACGCAGGCGCGAGCGGGCGAGCGAGGGCCGGCCCTCGGCGATGAAGCGCCGGGAATCGGCCATCAGGGCCGCATCGGTGCCCGGCTCGGGCGGCTCGCCGGCGACCCAGCCCGTCTCCTCGTCGAGGGTGAAGGTGGTCGCCTGCGCGTGGGCGAGGCCGGTCCACAGGCAGACCGCCAGAGCCGCCATCCAAACGGGCAGAGTCTTCGCAAAAACCATGGGCGGAGTGTATTGGTCCGGAGCCTCCGCGTCGCGGTCAGCAGCGGATCCCCGGGCGGGGCGAACTGCGCCTGTCGGTTCGGGGAGGGGCGCAGGCAAAAAAAAGCGACGCCCCGGTGAAGGGGCGTCGCTGGAGGGAGCAATCAGAGCGAGCGATCAGCGCCGACGGCGGCCGGTCAGCAGGGGCAGGCCGGCCAGGGCGAGCAGGCTCGCCGGGGCGGGCACGACCTCGTACTGGAACTCGTAGGCGATCTTGATGTAGTTGAAGGAGTTGTTGAAGGTGTCGATGACGATGTCGCCGGGGTCGGAGACGCCGTCCATCCCAAACTCGGCCATGCCGAAGGTGAAGAAGGGGGTGTGGTTGCGGACGGTGCTGGGGGTCTGGCCCCGTCCGTCGAAGTAGCCGAGGAAGGTGACCGCCGTGGAGCCGTGGAGCTCGGGATCGACGACCCACTCGCCGAACTGGGGCGACTTGGTCATGCCGAAGTTCCACGAGAGAAACGAGACCTGGGTGCCGTTGATCTCCGTGCCCGGCTGGAGCAGGGAGGGCGCCTGATGGGCCTGGTTGTTCGGGGTGGAGGGGTCGCGGGTGGTGAAGATCACCTCGTATCGACGCCTGACGATGTCCGGGTTACCGTTGCCGTTTCCGCTGGGCACATCGCGCCACTCGGCGTAGATCTCCTGCCCGGAGGGGGAGGTGCCGATGGACTGCGGGCCCGCGTTGACCTCGACCTCGACATCGCCGCCGCTGTTGAAGTACGCGACAGGCTGGGAAGCCGAGGGCGACCAGGCCTGGAGCGAGAGCGAGGCGGTGGTGCCTGGAGCCACGGAGGGCTGGGCGTACGCCGCGGTCGCGAGCCCGGCAAGGCCAGCGGCCGCGAGGGTGCTGGTTGAAACACGCATCTTCATCTCAACATCCCTCCCCGCTTCCAGCGGGGCTTGGCCCCCGGACCGGGCCGGGGGATCTCTCTCGTGCGCAACGCAACAAAGGTGTCGCGCGGCGTCGTCCATCTATATTGTGTACACCATATCCGGGTCCGGACCAGCAAATCAGGAAGAAAACCTACAGAACGCGCAGACGCACCGGGCCCTCCAGCCCCCAGCGGCCGCGGATATGTTTGATTATCGTGAGGTATGGAAGGGGGCGCAGGTACACTTACGCCCATGAAAACCACCGATTCTGCGTCTCGTTCGGCGGTGATCACGGGGCTGGGGGCCCTCTCGCCCATCGGAATCGGGGTCGATAGTTATCGGAACTCGCTGCGGGCCGGCGTCTCCGGCGTGCGGGCCATCGAGCCCGACAATCGCATCCGCTCCGGCGTCGCCGCCCCGTGCAGCGACTTCGATCCGTCCGATATCGTCTCCTCGGCGGACCTCAAGCGCCTGCCGAGACTGGCGCCGATGGCGCTGGCCGCGGCGATCGAGGCGCTGACCCGGGCCGGACGCCCCTTCGGCCCGGAGCTGGATGTCGAGGGCGGGCGGTCGGTCGGGCTGGTGCTCGGGACCGGGGGTGGGGGAATCGATTTCACCCTCGACCAGGCCAGATCCATCTACTCAGGGGGCAAGGCGAGCCTCTGGACGATCACCAACGCGACCCACGGCAACCTCGCGGGCGAGCTCTCGATCCGCCTCGGGCTCCGGGGCCCGAGCCTTTGTATCTCGACCGGGTGCGCCAGTTCGTCCGACGCCGTCGGGCTTGCACTGGATCTGCTCCGCTCGGATCGCCCGGGCGCGCCCGAGGCGATGGTCGTCGTCGGTGCCGATGCGCACATCCGCTGGGAGACGCTGGCGGCGATGGAACTGCTGGGCGTCGTCTCGACCAGGCAATGGAGCGAGGAAGAGGCACCGACCGCCTGCCGCCCGTTCGACAAGAGCCGCAGCGGGTTCGTGCTTGGCGAAGGCGCGTGGGCGGCGGTCTTGGAGCGACCAGCTGTCGCGGCCGAGCGGCGGGCGAGGCCGGTCGGGCGCGTGCGGGGCTACGGGTGCACCTGCGACGCCCACCACCGCGTCCGCCCCGCCGAAGACATGGCCGAGTCCGCCCGCGCAATGAAGCTGGCGATGCGCGACGCCCGCGTCGAGCCCGAGCGGGTCGGCGTGGTGCACTACCACGGGACGGGCACGCCGCTCAACGACCGGCTTGAGACGATGGCGGTGCGGCTCGCCTTCGGCGATCACGCCGATCGTCTGATGGGCTCGAGCTGCAAGAGCATGATCGGGCACCCGCAGGGCGCCAGCGGGATGGCGGCGCTGGTGGCGACGGTCGCGGCGCTCTCGGGCGATGACCCGTTCGTGCCCCCGACGATCAACCTGTACGAGCGAGGAGAGGGGTGCGACCTCGACTACACACCCCTAGAGGCCAGGCCGGCGCCGAGCCGCGTGGCGCTGGTGAACTGCCTGGCTTTCGGCGCCAAGAACAGCGCGCTGGTGGTCGAGGGCTGCGCGTAGGGCGTCGGTTTCAGATCGCGCCGCGGAAAAAGACGAGCACGAGCACCACAAACGCGACAACGAGCACCGCCGCGATGAGCAGGATCGTTCTGGTCGTCGTGAGGTCCTGCAGCCCCCTGCGGCGGAGGTTCCAGACATCGAGTTTGGCGTCGCACTTGGGGCAGCGGTCGGTGGTGTGGTCGCGGAGGTTGGTCGAGCACGCGGGGCAGTAGACATCGCGACCGGCGAGGAAGTCGCGGAGGCGATCGAGCGGGTCGGGCACGGGCTCGGGCATCGGGCGACGATAGGATCGAGCGAGGAGGCCCGGCGATGGAGCTGACGCCGCTGCGGTACCTGATCGCGATCGCCGAACACGGGCACATGACCCGGGCGGCGAGTGCGCTGGGTGTGACGCAGCCGGCGCTCTCGGCGATGCTCCGCAAGCTCGAGGCGGAGGTCGGCGTCGAGCTGCTCCACCGCACCGGGCGGGGTGTTGAGCCGACCGAGGCGGGGCTGGTGTTTCTCGAGCACGCGCGCGACGCGGTGCGCCGGGCCGACGCGGGGGTTGCGGCGGTGCGATCGCTGGCGGGCCTCGAACGGGGCTCGATCCGAGTGGGGGGCGGGGCGACGGCGACGGGCTACCTGCTCCCGGCCGTGATCTCGGCGGTCCGGCGCTCGCACCCGGGCCTGCGCTTCCTGGTGCGCGAGGCCGGGTCGGAGGCGGTCGCCTCCAGCGTCCTCTCGGGGGAGCTGGACCTGGGCATCGTCACCGAGGGCGTCCGTCACCCCCAGCGCGACGACCTGCTGCGGGTGCGATCGGTCGCCGACGAGCTGCGGCTGATCGTTCCGCAAGGGCACGCCCTGACGGGCAAGAAGTCGTTCCGCTGGTCGGATCTGCAGGGCGAGCATGTGATCGGCTTCGAGGCGGGTTCGGCGGTGCGGGAGTTGATCGACAACGCCGCACGGGACCGGGGCGTCACGCTCGATGTCGTGATGGAGCTTCGTTCGATCGAGTCAATCAAGCAGATGGTGGGGGCCGGGATCGGCGTGGCGTTTGTGAGCCGCTTTGCGCTCGGTGAGGGTGTCGGGCTGCGTTGCCGCGACGAACGCCTGGCGAGAGAGCTCTCGATCGTGCGTCGCCAGGGGCGTGTGCCGAGCCCGGCGGCGTCCGCGTTCGAGACGGAACTGCTCAAGAGCTTGGGGCGCTAGCCTGCCCAACATTCACACGAGGAGGACGGCAACATGAGAATCCTGATCGCAAGCGACCTGCACTGCGACATCGCGGCGGCCCGACGCTTGGTCGACAAGTCCGCCGAGGCGGAGATGGTCGTCATCGCGGGCGACTTCGCCAACCAGCACGAGGGCCTGAAGGAACTGATCGGCGCGATCCGCGACATCCGCTGCCCGACCGTGCTCGTCCCGGGCAACAACGAACGCGAGGATGCACTCCGCGAGGCGTGCGAGGGCTGGCTCGGCGCGACCGTCCTCCACACCGAGCGCACCAATGTCGCGGGCTTTCCGGTCTACGGGATCGGCTGCGGCATCCCGCCGATCAAACGCGACTGGAGCTTCGACATGACCGAGGACGAGGCCAGAGAGAAACTCGAAGCCCTGCACGACAACGAGCTGACCGGCGGCCTGTTGGTCACCCATTCCCCGCCCAAGGGCCTGTGCGACGAGGTCGCCGGCGAGCACCACGGCAGCGAGGCGGTCCTGGAGGCGGTGCGCAAGGCCAAACCCGATGTGGTCGTCTGCGGGCACATCCACCAGTCGTGGGGCGCCGAGGCGACCGAGGGCCCGACGAGGGTCTACAACGCCGGGCCGGAGGGGAGGATCGTCGAGGTCGGCCCGGACATCGGCGGGGGCGGGGCGGACGGGGCCTGAGGCTATTATAAACAAAGTCAATCGAATCAAGTATACGCATTGATTCGATATATCAATCCGGCGGTACGATACTTCTACCGAAGCAGCCGCGCCGACCGGCGCCCTGAAGGAGACAGCCATGGCGACCAAACGACCCGACCCGTTCAACGCACGCTCGACGATCGAGATCGGAGGCGAGTCGTTCAGCTACGCCCGCCTCGCGGCCCTGACCGAGCAGAAGGTCGGCGATGTCTCGCGTCTTCCCTACTCGATCCGGGTGCTGCTGGAGTCGATGATGCGCAACCTCGACGGGTTCACGGTGACCGCCGACGATGTCGCGGGGCTGGCCTCGTGGAACGCCGAGGATGTCAACAAGGTCGAGATGCCCTTCATGCCCGGTCGCGTCGTGCTGCAGGACTTCACGGGCGTGCCTTGCGTGGTCGACCTCGCGGCGATGCGCGACGCGATGAAGGCCCTCGGGGGCGACCCTTCTGTGGTCAACCCGGCGGTCGCCTGCGATCTGGTGATCGACCACTCGGTGCAGGTGGACGACTTTGCGACGCGTGTCGCCCTGACGATCAACGCCCAGCGCGAGTTCGAGCGCAACAACGAACGCTACCGCTTCCTCAAGTGGGGGCAGGAGAGCCTGAGCAACTTCCGCGTCGTCCCGCCCGCGACGGGCATCGTCCACCAGGTCAACCTTGAGTACCTTGCAAAGGGCGTCTGGATGCGCGAGGTCGAGGGCGAGATCGAGCTCTTTCCCGACTCGCTCGTCGGGACCGACAGTCACACGACGATGATCAACGCGCTGGGCGTGCTCGGCTGGGGCGTGGGCGGGATCGAGGCCGAGGCGGTCATGCTCGGCCAACCGGTCTACATGCTCACGCCCGAGGTCATCGGCTTCAAGCTCAAGGGCCGCCTCCCCGAGGGCGCCACCGCGACCGACCTCGTGCTGACGGTCACGCAGATGCTCCGCTCGTTCGGCGTTGTCGAGAAGTTCGTCGAGTTCTTCGGCCCCGGCCTCGCCGAGCTGAGCATCCCCGACCGCGCCACCATCGCGAACATGGCCCCCGAGTACGGCGCCACATGCGGCTTCTTCCCGATCGACACCAAGACGCTCGACTACCTCCGCTTCACCGGTCGCAGCGAGGAGGAGGTCGAGCGTGTCGAGAAGTACTGCAAGGCCAACGAGCTCTTCTGGACTTCCGATTCGCCCGAGCCGAAGTTCACCGCCGTGCTGGAGCTGGACCTGTCGGAGGTCCGCCCCTCGCTGGCGGGCCCGCGCCGCCCGCAGGACCGCGTGCTGCTCGACCAGATGAAGGTACAGTGGCGCAAGGACCTCGTCGACACCTTCAAGAAGCGGATCCCCGGCGAGGCGGTCGACCTCAGCACATGGGCAGACGAGGGGGGCGACACCGAGCGGTCGCAGTCCAACCCCGACCCATCGAGCGACAAGGACGCCGGCGCCGTCCGCGTCAAGCTCGGCAAGGAGAGCCACCCCGAGACCCCGGGTCAGGAGGTCACGCTCCGCCACGGGTCGGTCGTGATCGCCGCGATCACCAGCTGCACCAACACCAGCAACCCCGATGTCATGGTCGCGGCCGGCCTCGTCGCCCGCAAGGCCCGCGCCCTGGGCCTGCAGCGCAAGCCCTGGGTCAAGACCAGCCTCGCGCCTGGCTCGAAGGTCGTCACCGACTACTTCGACAAGGCCAACCTCACCGACG